>CAYTWC010000026.1:0-13366 GCA_964441975.1 uncultured Acidimicrobiaceae bacterium
CTGCGCCCTTCGACCCGACCGACAGCCAGGCCGTGACCGGTGGAGGCGATCCCTCGTAGACATCCGGTGTCCAGAAGTGGAACGGGACAGCGGACACTTTGAATCCGAATCCGAGCAGGATGAAGATCACGCCGAGGATGAACAGTGGCATCTCCTCGACACTCGTCGCAGCGGCAGCGACCTCACTGAAGACCTGTGAACCCGTGAGTCCGTAGATCAAAGAGACACCGAACAACATCAGCGCCAGCGCCAGGACGCCGATGATGAAGAACTTCAGCGAGGCCTCGTTGGAGCGAGGGTCGCCCTTCCGCCAACCAGCGAGCAAGAACCCGGTACCGGACACGATCTCAAGTGCGACGATCATCGAGATGAAATCCCGCGATGACGCCATCACCACAGCACCGAGTACGGCAGCAACGATGAGGAAGTAGAACTCTCCTTCGTAGTACCGGTCGGTCTCGAGATAGCCGACCGACATCAGCAACACGACGAAGCCGGCGAACAGGAAGACCCCTTGGAGGACAAGCGCATAGCCGTCCACGACGAACGAACCACCGAAGAGGACGCGATCGCCGGTCGACGCGCAGAACTCAAGGCTGTCGCAGAAGGCGAGGGTCAGAACGGGCACGAACGCCGCGAACAGACCGATCATGGCGGTGATGGCTGCGAACGACTTCCGGCTCGTGAACAGGTCGACCAATAGCGTTGCCAACACGGTGACCGCGAGGATGATCTCCGGTAGCAGTGCGTGATAGTCGACGGCGCTCATTCTCAGCCCCCGAAGGCTTTCTGGACCAGCGAGACGACGGCGTCATTGGTTGCACCGAAGACGATCTTCGGGAAGACACCGATGGCGATCGTTCCGATCACCAACGGAGCCCATGCCAACCATTCGGAGACTTCGACGTCATGGAACTCTTTGCCCTGCCACTCGTCGGTCGGTTCACCGAAGTTGACGCTCCGCAACATGTAGAGCATGTACCCGGCTGTCAGCACCGTACCGACCGCACCAACCACCATGAACACACGGAAGGTCGTGGTCGCACCGATGGCCTCAAGGGGGTTGAACGAAGCCATGAGAGCCATGAACTCACCCCAGAAGCCTGCGAGTGCCGGCAGTCCGAGCGATGCCATCGCTGCGAATCCGAGCAGTAGACCCATCTTGGGCATGAGCACCATCGTGCCACCGAGACGGTTCATGTCCCTGGTGTGGAAACGGTGTGCCATCGACCCTGCGATGAAGAACAACAGACCGGTGATGAGACCGTGTGCGACCATGCCGATGATCGCGGCGTTGATGCCGATATCGGTCAGGGTTGCGATACCGAGCATCACGAAGCCCATGTGACCGACCGATGAGTAGGCGATGAGCCGTTTCATGTCGGTCTGGGCAAGACAGGCGAGCGATCCGTAGATGATGCCGATCACGGAGAGGAGCCCGATGAACGGCGCCCAGCTTTCCGCTTCCTGGGGAAGAATCGGGAGTGCGATCCGGATGAAACCGTACGTTCCGAGCTTCAGCAGGATGGCAGCGAGGATCACCGATCCGATGGTCGGGGCTGCCGTGTGTGCGTCGGGGAGCCACGTGTGGAGCGGCCACATCGGAACCTTGACCGCGAACCCGAGGAACAGGCCGAGGAACACGAGGAACCCGAAGGTCCCGACGAAGGCACCGGCGGAACCGATGTCACTGAGCTCGATCATCGAGAAGGTGTTGTACCCGAGGGTGTCACCCGACCTGAAGTAGAGCGCAAGGAAACCGAGCAGCATGAACGCAGACCCGAACAGCGTGAAGACGAAGAACTTGAGTGACGCATAGAGGCGCATCTCCATCTTCCATCCGAAGATCCGGACCTCCCGGATCCCGCGGTCACCCCAGATGCCGCTCATGAAGTACATCGGCAGCAGCACGACCTCGAAGAACAGGAAGAACAGCACCAGGTCGAGCGCCACGAACGTACCCGTCATTCCCGTGGCCAGGATCAGCACGAACGCCAGGAGGAGCTTCGGGTTGTGCGGCTCGGGCCAATGGTTCCACGAGTAGATGATGACGAGCACCGTTACAACGGTGGCGAGGACGACCATGGGCAGCGAAATACCGTCCACAGCGATGTGGAAGTGGGCGTTGATCGCCTCGATCCACGGGGTGTCGATCTCGGTCCCGAACTGATACGTGCCCGCAGCCGAATAGTCGAACTGCACCGCCATCCACACAGCCAGACCGAGTGTGACCAGTGAGAAGATCAGAGCAGTCCACTTGATTGCGGACTCCTGTGCCTTCGGTATGGCCAACACGGCTATCGCGCCAACGACGGGCAAGAACACGATGAGGCTCAAGACCCAACCGTTTTCTAACCAATCCATCTCGTGCTCCTCCTAGAAGATGATGAACAGGACGGCGATCACAATCACGCCGACAAAACTGAACGCCGCGTACTGCTGTACCCGGCCGGTAAATGACTTCCTCAGGACGGTTCCTGAGGCACCGGTTCCCGCACCGGTCGCGTTGTAGACACCATCGACAACGTTGGTGTCCACCGCCTGAACGACCTTGGCGAGGCCTTGGGCCCCGACGCCGACGCCGTTGACGACTCCGTCGACAACGTTCATGTCGAACCACAGCACGATACGCGCAAGCGGCCCCATGATCGGACGCACCACACCACTCATGTAGAGATCATCGATGTAGTACTTGTTCTCAAGAAGGGGCCACAGGATCGGAACTCGAATCCTGTCCCTCGCTGCGTTCGTCTCGGCATCCTTGCTGTAGACGAGCCAAGCGATGACGACCGCGGTGAGGACGAGGGCACTCGACATGAACACGACCGGCCAGTCAAAGCCCTCGGCGTGGTGGTCCCCCATGCCGACGAGCGGCACCCTCGTGGCGACCCAGTCGGTGAAGCCGGTGTAGACACCGGGGATGTTGACCCAACCGGCGGTGACGGCGAAGAACGCCAGTCCCACAAGGGGCAGCGTCATGGTCTTCGGGGACTCGTGTGGATGTCCGTGGCCCTTGTACTCGCCGAAGAAGGTCAGGGCGAGCAACCGCACCATGTAGAAGGCGGTGATGAAAGCACCCAGGAGCCCGAGCACGAGAATGAAGTTCGCGACTCCCTGTCCGTGCCCACCGGCATACTTGATCGACGCAAGGATCTCGTCCTTGGAGAAGAAGCCCGCGAACGGGAAGACGCCGATCAGGGCAAGCGTGCCGATGATGAACGTCCAGAAGGTGACGGGCATCTTCTTGCGGAGTCCGCCCATGTCCGACATGTTGTTCGAGTGCACCGCGTGGATGACAGAACCGGCACCGAGGAACAAGAGAGCCTTGAAGAACGCGTGGGTGAACAGGTGGAACAAACCGGCGGTGTATGCGCCGGCACCCATGGCGGCGATCATGTACCCGAGCTGGGACACCGTCGAGTACGCAAGCACCTTCTTGATGTCGTCCTGCACGACGGCGATGAGGCCCGTGAGGAAGAGGGTGAGTCCGCCGATGACGATGATGATGTTGCGGACATCCCCACCGAACATCCCGCTCACGTCGAGATAGAACGGGAACAGCCGCCCGATCAGATAGACACCCGCGGTAACCATGGTTGCGGCGTGCATCAGCGCGGAAACCGGCGTCGGACCGGCCATCGCGTCAGGCAGCCACACGTGCAGTGGGAACTGTGCCGACTTGCCCATGGCGCCGATGAAGATCATCAGACCCGCCCAGAACCCGAATTGAGCGAGCGGTCCTGCCTCACCGTGCATCACGACGTCGATGATCTCGTTGAAACTGAACGAGCCGACTGAGATGGCCATGATGATCGCACCGATGAACAGCGCCGCGTCCGCGACCTTGTTCACCATGAAGGCCTTGTTCGCTGCGTCGACGTTGGCGTAGTCCTCCCAGTAGTGCCCGATGAGGAGGTACGAGGCGACGCCGACGAGCTCCCACCCGACGATCAACTGGAGCAGGTTGGGGGCCGAGACGAGGACGAGCATCCCGCCTGCGAAGAGCGAGAACGAGGTGAAGAACCATGTGAATCGGACGTCGCCGTCCATGTACGACTTCGCGTAGACGAATACAAGCGTCCCGACCACGCCGACGAGGAAGTACATCATGATCGACAGACCGTCGACCATCCAGCCCCATTCGAGTACGAACGAACCCATCTCGGCGATCTCGAGGTGCCCCTCATAGACGATCCCCTGGGTGGCGTTGAGGATGAACAGCACGGTGCCGTAGACACCGACGAATCCGATCGCGCCGACCGCGATGCCCCATCCCTTGAGCGGTAGCTTCTTGCCGAAGAACATGATCAGGAACGCTGCGATGAGTGGAACGACCACGATGAGCCACGCCCATTCGACGATCGGACCGGACGTGATGCCGGGCTCGATCCCGTGATGCTCCCCTCCCCCGGATTCCTCGGCCGCAAGGATCAGCTGCTGGGCGAATGTGGTGAATTGCGTCATCATCAGCCCTTCATCAGATCGAGTTCGTCGACATCAGCGGACTGACGATTGCGGTAGATCATGAGGATGATCGCAATTCCGATTCCGACTTCGGCGGCAGCGAGGGCGATCGTGAACAGTGTGAATATCTGGCCCGAATGCAGCGCGTCGGCGAGGTAGACGTCGAATGCGACGAGGTTGATGTTGATGGCGGCGAGCATCAGCTCGACCGAGGCGAGCACGAGGACCGCGTTCTTGCGTGTGATGACCCCGTACAGACCGAATGAGAAGAGCGCTGTCGCCACGAGGAGGAATTGGATGATGGTCATCTACAGTGCCTCCTCGTCCTTGCGTGCGATCGCGATTCCACCGATCAGCGCCGCCAGCAGCACGAACGAGACGACTTCGAACGGGATCACGAAGCGATCGAAGAGAAGCACGGACAGATCAGCTGTCGCGGTGGATTCGAACGGCTCGATCATGTTGTTGCCGAATGCGTCGATGAGCGCCCACGTGATCACGCCGAACATCACGGTCGAGAGCAACGCAGCGGGCGCCTTGACGTTCATGCCATGGCTGAGATCCGCCTCTTTGCCGAGTGGTGCCCGCGTGATCATGATGCCGATGAGGAACAGGATGATCACAGCGCCGATGTAGACGAGCACGACGGTCCAGCCGACGAACTCGGCACCGAGCATGAAGAACAGACCCGCTGTGCCCCCGAGGGCGACGACCAGGTACAGCACCGCTCGCACGATGTTGTTGCTCGTGACCGTCCGCCACCCCGCAAAGAGCGTGGGGATGGCGATCACGAGAAACGCCCAGTTGGCGGATTCCCTGAGGAAGTCGGAGATCGAAACCGTCATCACTTCTCCAGCGCGGGCGGTTCGGGGACGGTCGCAAGCCATTCCGTCAACTTCTCCTTGTTGTGGAGGAGGTTCGAGACGGAGGGTTCGCTGTATTCGTATTCGGGCGACCAGAACAGGGCATCGAACGGGCAGACCTCGACGCAGATCCCGCAGTACATGCAAAGGCTGTAGTCGATGTCGAACCGATCGAGCGTCGCCCTGGCCCTCGGACGTCCGCCGGGCTTCGACGGCGGCTGCTCTTCCTTGTGACCTTCGATGTAGATGCACCAGTCCGGGCATTCCCTCGCACACAGCATGCAGACCGTGCACGCATCGACGTCGAGGGAAATGACACCACGGGCACGTGAGACCGGGATCTCCTGGACCTGGGGGTACATCGTGACCGGGGCTGGCTTGACCATCGTCTTGAGGGTCAGCCACATGCCCTTGAAGAGGCCGGGGAATGGGAACGTGTTCTTCTTGTCGCTCATCTAGAACACCACCTTGAAGATTGAGATGACGGCGATGTTGGCGAGGGCGATCGGGATGAGCCAGTGCCAAGCCAACTTCTGGAGCTGATCCTCGCGCAGACGCGGCCAGGTCCATCTGATCCAGATGATCAGGAATACCAGCAACGAGATCTTCAGGAGCATCACACCGGGCCCTGCGATATTGGCAAGACTGTCGGGTATGCCTGGCATCGTGTAACCGCCGAGGAACAAGGTCGCAGCGATCGCGCTGAAAGCGATCATCGATGCGTACTCGCCGAGGAAGAACATGGTGAACCGGATACCCGAGTATTCGGTCAGATATCCCATGGTCAGCTCGGACTCGGCGATGGGCATGTCGAATGGGATTCGTGAGAGTTCAGCGACAGCGGCGATCATGAAGATGATGAAGCTGATGATCTGTCCCTTGAGCAGGAACGGGACCGCGATGTCGATCCCGGCCACGGTGAACCAGGTCTCTGATTGTGCCGCGACGATTCCGTTGAGCGACATGGTCCCTGCCTGGACGACGACCGCCACGACGGCGAGAACGAGCGGGAGCTCATAGGCGATCAGCTGGGCTGCGGCGCGCAGACCTCCCATCAAGGAATATTTGTTTGCCGACGACCAGCCTGCCATCAGGATGCCGAGTACCGACAAGGACGAAATGGCGAGGATGAAGTACACGCCGAGATCGAGATCTCTTCCCACCATGTCCGGACCGAATGGGATCACGACGAAGATGGCGATCGTCGACATCATCACGACATATGGCGCAAACCCGTATACGGATCGATCTGCTTCGGCCGGAGCGAGGTCTTCCTTCTGGAGGAACTTGAGACCGTCTGCGAGTGGCTGGGCCCATCCCCAGCGGCCTCCGGCGTAGTACGGACCGATCCGGCTCTGCATGTGGGATCCGGCCTTGAGCTCGGCATAGATCACCACGAGTGCCCCCGTGAGGACGAATCCGAGGATCGCAACGAGCTTGATGATCAGTTCGAGCCAGAAGTTCATCGGTCCACGTCTCCGAGGACGAAGTCGAGCGAACCCATGATGGCGACGAGGTCCGGTACGAGCTCACCTTGGAGCACCCACGGAAGGATCGACAGGTTCGAGAAGCTGGTCGACCGGATCTTCAGTCGGTAGGGCACCTTGCCTCCCTCGGAGACGATGTGGTAGCCGAACTCACCCTTCGGATTCTCACCCCGGCAGTAGACCTGACCGCGGGGTGCCTTGAGGACACGTGGGACCTTCGCCTGGATGGGTCCCGAAGGGATATTGTCGACGGCCTGCCGCACGATCCTGGACGACTGACGGATCTCGTCGAGGCGCACCATGTACCGGTCGTAGCAGTCGCCGCCGGGGCGGACCGCGATGTCGAAGTCGATATCGTCGTACGGGAGGAGGTTTTCGACTTTGCGCAGGTCATAGGCGACCCCGGACGCACGAAGATTCGGGCCCGTGAGTCCGTACTCAAGTGCCTTGTCGATCGGTATCACGCCCACACCGACAGTTCGCATCTTGATGAGCTCGTTCCCCGTCACGAGGTCGTCGATGTCGTCGCAGATGACGTCCATACGATCCATGGCTTCACGGGTGCGTTGGAAGAACCCAGCGGGAAGGTCCATCGACTGCTTCTTGGTCGTGGAGCCTCCGCCATATGCCGGCTTGACACCGCCGACCCGGTTGAAGTTCGGGTGGAAGCGCCCACCGGTGACTTCTTCGATGAGCTCGAGGATGTACTCGCGTTCGCGCAGCGCATGCATGAGCGGCGTCGTGGCCCCGAGCTCGAGCGGGTAGGAGGACATGAAGACCAAATGCGATGAGATCCTGGCGAGCTCGCTCAGGATCATGCGGATGTACTGTGCGCGCGGGGGTGCCTCGACGCCCATCAGGCGCTCGACACCGACGATGAACGGCACCTCACTCGCAAAGCCGGAGACCCAGTCGATACGGTTCACGAGGGCGGTGATCTGCGCGTACGTCCGTACCTCTGAGATCTTCTCGTAGCCGCGGTGCATGTAGCCGATGACCGGCTCGACGCTCGACACGCGCTCGCCGTCGACATTGGCGATCAACCGGAGAACACCGTGCGTCGACGGATGCTGAGGGCCGATATTGAGCGTCATGTCGGGTGTCTGGAGCTCGACCGACACCGCGGATTCCGACCGATGGATCATGTCGCGTGTCGTCACGATGCATCCTCCTCGGGCTCAGCCGCCGATTCGTCCGCCACTTCTGGCATCGGTTCCACGTCAACGTCACCCGGCCAAGGCTTCACCTCACGACTGATGAGTGGGTACGACTTGAGCAGTGGATGTCCGATGAAGTCATCAGGGAGGTACAAGGGCTTCATGTTGGTGTGACCGACGAACTCGATTCCGAACATCTCGTGGGCCTCACGCTCGTGCCACTCTGCCCCGGCGATCGTGGGCATCAGCGAATCGATGGACGGGTTCTGCTTGTCGAGCACCGCTACGAAGATTGCACCATCGGCGTTCTCAACCGACGACAGCCGGCAGAGGACCTCGAACCGCTCCTCGAGGGCGTCGACGTCCTCGACGGTCTCACCGACCTCGACGTCCTTGGACCAGTCGATGGCAGAGAGCCACGAGAACAACTCGAGTTTCTCCCGTGCCGCATTGATCGTCTCGACCCATCGGTCTGGCTCCACCCGGATCCGTACGGTCCCAAATTCGACCGTTGCATCGATGGCACCGAGTTCCTCGACGAGGGCGTTGGCCCAGTCCTCAAGCGGATCGGCCACCGCGACATCCGATTCTGACTCGGCGGATTGGGTATCAGGCGCGTCGCTCATCAACCCCACTCCACTTCTTCTTGACGTCTTCGTTCTGGATCCGCTCTTGGAGCAGGATGATGCCCTCGAGCAGCGCCTCAGGACGCGGCGGGCAACCGGGAACGTAGATGTCGACCGGCATCACCTGGTCGACGCCTTTGGTCACCGAATACGAGTCCCAGTAGGGACCGCCGGTGTTCGAACACGAACCCATCGAGATGACGTACTTGGGATCGGGCATCTGGTCGTACAGCCTGCGGATGGCTGGAGCCATCTTGTCCGTGACCGTGCCAGCAACGACCATCAAGTCCGCCTGACGCGGGGATGCGGGGAGCGGTGTGATGCCGAACCGCATGAAGTCATAGCGCGGTCCGGAAACGGCCATCACCTCGATCGCACAGCAAGCGAGCCCGAACTGGAAGTACCACAGCGAGTATTTCCTGGACCAGTTGAGCAACCAGGACAGCGGCTTCGGAGCCCCGAATTTGTCGATTACTCCCACTTGAGGACGCCTTTCTTGATGGCATACACCAGACCGGCAAGCAGAATCAGGATGAAGATGAACATCTCGGCGAGAGCGAATACGCCCCTGCCGGCGGCCTGGAAGACGTCGAGCTGTGTCGCCCACGGGAAGATGAAGACAGCCTCGACGTCAAAGATGAGGAACAACAACGCGAACACGTAGTAGCGGATGTGGCTTTGATTCCATCCGCCACCGATCGGTTCGATGCCCGACTCGTAGGCAACATCCTTGAATCCGCCTGGTCTGCTCGGTGCGATCAGTTTTGACGCACCGACGGCACCACCGACGAGGATGGCTCCGATGGCGACAAATATCGCGACAGTGACGTAGTCGCCGTAGTACTGGTTAAGCACTCCGAATTACCCTTCGAAACAAGCCGATGCTGAGAACTCTCACGTTGGTTGATTGTAGGACTTCCCGCGGTCGCACTCCCAATTCACCCACGAGATCCATCCGAGGGGTTCTCCTTGGGTGACCCCGGGCCTCGAAGTCACTGCTTGTCACCATCCGCAACGACTGCCGACCCGACGACCGCACCTCACTAGGGTCACCTCCATGCGACCGCCCCAACCCCCAAGCTACGACGGTCGAGGGCTTGTGAATCTGGTCGCTGAGATCGAAACCAGACTGACAGGTTCGTCGATATCCGGGCGTCTGGATGCCGACCTCGCCGCGACGATTCCGGCCGGTATGACATATGTGCTCGTCCTCTTCGATGGCCTCGGCGTGAGCCAACTCGACCATCCGAGCGCTGCGGGCCTCCGCAGGAGTCTTCGCGGTTCGATCGATGCACCGTTTCCGTCGATGACAACAGTCAGTTTGGCGACGATCGCAACCGGAACCCCGCCCGCGAGCCACGGTTTGACGTCGTACAAACTCTGGCTCCGCGAGCACGACACGATTGTGAACACGATTCATATGACGACGGCGTGGGGTGAATCGATACCCGGCCTCGACACTGCCGCGTTCCTCCCGAACCCGAACCTGTGGGAGCGGGTGGAACGAGCGGGGCTCGAAGCGATCGTCGTGCAGCCTGGCAACTTCGCCAACACGGAACTCACGCAGACGCTGTACCGCGGAGCAAGGTTCGAACCGTATTGGAACCCCGACGATGCCGTTGCAGTCACCCGCGATCTGTCGAGCGTGGCACAACGGTTGGTCTTCCTGTACATCCCATACGTCGATTTCGCCGCCCACATCTCCGGTCAGAGCTCCGACGAGTACGTCGAGGCGTTGACTGCCGCGAATCGGATCTGGGAATCACTCGAGGCGCGCCTCGGCCCCGATGTGGTGATGATCGGAACGGCGGATCACGGCCATGTGGACATCCCCGAGTCCCATCGTCAACGAATCGATCCCGGGCTCACCACGGAGTCGTTCATCAGCGAGGACGGCAGGGTGCTCTTCTTCCATGGCGCATCCGCCGAAGCGGACGGACGCAAGGTGGCGACACTGCACGGTGGTGTCTACGTACCGGTCGACGACGCGAGCGTGTGGTGGGGCGACGCACCGCACCATCCGGAATTCTCCCAGCGCACACCGGATGGAATCGTCTTCCTGCCCGAAGGTGCGACGGTGTTCACCGATCACGGGAACCCCAAGTTGATCGGCAACCACGGAGGCCTCGAGTTCCGGGAGATCCGGATTCCCCTCCTTGTCGGAGACAACGCGATTGGCTGAGCGCCGAGCTGCCGTCCCATGAGCCCTAGCGGTTTTGAACTACGACCGTAGTGCTTATAGGCTCGCCTAAACATTTCCTTAGGAAAGCAAAGGATCAGGTCCCCTCCATGCTCAAGCGAATAGCACTCCTCATCACCGCGGTAGCGATCGTTGCCGCCGGATGCTCGACGGATTCAGAGGGCGGGTCCATAACGCTGTACTCGGGACGCAGTGAGGACCTCGTCCAACCGGTGATCGACGCCTTCACCGAGGAAACAGGTATCGAGGTCACGGTCAAATACGCCGGTTCGACCGACCTCGCCGCAACGATCCTTGAGGAGGGCGATGCCTCGCCTGCGGACGTGTTCTTCGCACAGGACCCCGCATCACTCGGAACAGTGTCCTTGGCCGACCTGTTCACCACGCTGCCCGACGAAACGCTTGCGAAGGTCCCGAGCCACTTCTCCGACGACGAGGGTGGTTGGGTCGGCACATCGGCTCGTGCCCGAGTCGTGATCTACAACCCGGATCTTGTGTCGGAATCGGAGTTGCCAGCTGACGAGAATGGATTCACCGACTCCGTCTGGTCGGGTCGCGTCGGCATCGCACCGACAAACGGTTCGTTCCTCGCGTTCGTCTCGGCAAAGATCCTCCTCGATGGCGAGGAGGAGACACTGGCGTGGCTCGAATCGATGGCTGCGAACGACTCCCCCCGGTTCTCCGGGAACGGAGCGATCGTCGAAGCGGTGAATGCCGGAGACGTCGACGCCGGGCTCGTGAACCACTACTACCTGCTCCAAGCGCTTGCACAGGATCCGAACGTTCCCGGCATGAACTACTTCTTCCCCGAGCCGACCGCAGGGTCGCTCGTGATGACCGCTGGGGCCGGCATCCTCGCAAGCTCTGCGAATCAGGAATCGGCGCTGGCCTTCGTCGACTGGCTCCTGTCCGAGGAGTCGCAGGCGTACTTCGCCGGTGAGACCTTCGAGTATCCGCTGGTTCCCGGTGTCGCAGCGAATCCAATGCTGCCACCCATCGAGACCGTCGCCACACCGGAACTGAATCTGTCCGAGCTCGCAACCGTCGTCGATACCGCGACAGACCTCGTCGCCCAAGCCGGCCTCCTATGACCTCCGGGCGTTCGGTCATCGAGGTCGACCCTGCTCCACCGGAGCAGATACGCACCGGAGCGACGGAACGCAGCACAACCAAGAAGGCCCCGTGGTGGCTGTGGGTCGGTGCCCTTGCCATCGTGCTCCCGCTCGGCCTCGCGATTGTCGGACTGCTCCTGCGGGCCTTTGCCGCGACTCCGGCTGCGTGGGACACCTTGCTGTCGACCCGGACGTTGTGGTTGATATGGAGATCGTTCGCCCTGACGGCAGCGGTCACGATCACCGCGACCGCCGTCGGTATCGCTGGTGCATGGCTGTTGGCTCGAACAGACATCCGACTGAAGCGGATGTGGGGGGTGGCGTTCGCACTGCCGCTCGTCATCCCCTCGTACGTGATCGCCATCGTGCTGATCTCGGCCACGGGCCCGTCGGGTCTCATCGCTGACGTCATCGGGGTCGGTATCCCGTCCCTGACGGGGTTCCTCGGAGCTTGGACCGCACTGACGCTCGCCACCTATCCGTACGTGTTCCTGATCACGTCGGCAGCGATCACACGTCTCGATCCGGCGCTTGAGGATGCGGCCCGGGGTCTCGGTGCGACGCCCCTCCGAGTGTTCCGCACCGTGGTGCTCCCACAGCTTCGTCCGGCGGTCGGCGCAGGTGCACTGCTCGCTGCGCTCTACACGCTGTCGGACTTCGGCGCGGTTTCGCTCATGCGCTTCGATGCATTCACGCGGGTCATCTACGCCCAGTACTCGGGAAGGCTCGATCGGTCCCCTGCGATCATCTTGTCGATCGTGCTCATCGTGTGTGCATCGGTGATCATCGTCGCCGAACGTCGAACCCGTGGCCAGGGCTCTGTGTTCACCAGTTCGCCGAACCGGCAGCCCACGCTCTACCACCTGCGCACCGGGTCCAGCGTTGCCGCCACGACGTTCATGGCACTGTTCCTCGTCGTCGGCACGTTGATTCCGGTCGGAGTACTGATTGCGTGGATCGTCAGGGGTGCGTTGAACGACGTCGCGATGTCGATTCCGTGGAATGCGGTTGCCGGTTCGATAACCGGAGCGACGTTGGCAGCGATGATCGCTATGGCGTTCACCATCCCGATCGTCGTCCTCACCGTGCGATATGCGTCCAAGCGAACGGTGGCTCTTGAACAGGGAATATTCGTCATGTTCTCCCTCCCCCACATCACCATCGCCATCGCTGTGGTCGCTTTCACCGTGACCTTCCTCCGTCCCGTCTATCAATCGCTACTCGTGCTCGTCGTTGTGTATGCGGGAATGTTCATTGCTCAGTCGACGAGCACCGCGAAGGCATCGCTCCTGCAGGTGGACCCCTCGATCGAAGATGCTTCGCGGTCGCTCGGCCGCGGGCCGTTCGCAACGCTCTCGCGAGTCACGGTACCGCTGATGAGCAAAGGGCTCCTTGCCGGAGGTGCGCTCGTGTTCGTCACAACCCTCAAGGAACTACCGGTGACACTGCTCCTCAGC
>CAYTWC010000027.1:0-2838 GCA_964441975.1 uncultured Acidimicrobiaceae bacterium
CATCGGTGGTGACGAGCTGTCCGGTAACGGAGACGTCATCCTCTACCTCGTACTTCCGACCGACGGTCAGGCCCCATTCATGATGTCATTCCCGCGTGATCTCTACGTCGAGAACCCGTGCACCGGTGGCGAAAGCCGCATCAACGTGCTCGCAAAGGGATGCGACAAGAACGACATCAACGGCGGAACATTGCTGTCGGTACAGGTCTCGGAAATGACCGGAATCAACGTCGACCACTTCGCCGAGTTCGATTTCGAGGGCTTCGTCGACATCATCGACGGTGTGGGCGGGATCGAACTCTGTCTCGAGTACCCCGTGCGGGACAGTCGTGCACAACTCGATCTCCCGGCCGGATGCATGAATGTCGACGGGGAGCAGGCCCTCGCCTGGGTTCGATCACGCCACACAGAAGAGTTCCGCAACGGTGGCTGGTACTCCATGCCCGGCGCGAGCGATCTCCTCAGGAACCAGCACCAGCAGGACGTCATCCTGAAGTTGTTCCAGAAGGTGAAACGGTACGAGTCCCCACGTCAACTCACGAACACCCTCAATCAGCTCGCCGACGCATTCACCCTGAGCGACACCATCGGACTCTCCGAAGCCGTTGCCATCGCCTGGTCGATGCGTGACATCGATCTCGACACCATCAAGCGGCTTGAAATTCCGGTCCGCCTCAGCCGCTCTCCCACGGATCAGTCGATCCTCGTGGCGACGACATCACCAAGGGATGTCATCGAAGCCGAGTACTCGACCGAGTTCGCCAAGGACGCCGACTGATCGGTCGATGAGCCACGCGGAGCGGCCAAACCGACATACAATGCGCCCAAGCCAACCAGGAGCGGTGCTGTGAGCGACCCACAGGATCCATACCAGAATCCCCCGGGGTGGACGGATCCGTACGCGGACGTTCCGTACCAGCCCGCGGGTACACCGCCCCCACCAACTGGCCCACCGCAGGGTCAACCCCCGGGTTCACCGCTGCTCACAGGTTTGATCATCGGGCTCCTGCTCGTGGCGCTCTCCGTTGCCGTGTTCCAACTGTTCGGCGCAGAAGGCGAGGCCTCCGCAGGTGAATCGACGACGACCACGAACCCGGACACCTCGACGACAACGACCGAGGCTGGTTCATCGACGACAACGACATCATCGACCGACACCACGCTCCCCGATACGGATCCGTACGCACCGGTCGAACCGGCCATACCGGCTGCCGACCTGAAAATGCGTACCGACGGTTTCGGCGTCATGGACAACGACATTCCTGACATCGTGTTCGGCACCGACGCCGCGACCGCCATCGGCAGGCTGGTGGCGTCGTTCGGGGATCCGGTCGACACAGGATGGCAGACCTCCACCGGCCAGTACGGCGTGTGCGCCGGGGATCTCGAGCGGGTGCTGACCTTCGGTACCTTGGCAGCGATCGTCACGAAGAACGGCGGGCAGGAAGTGTTCAACGGCTACCGGAACGACATCCTCTACGGGGACATCACATCGGCACCGGCGACGATCGAAACACTCAGCGGGCTTGTCATCAGCGACACCGTGCAACAACTCCAGGACACGTATTCGAGCCAGGTCGTCTCGTTCGGTACGGACCCGAAGCTCGGCGACACCTATGAGGTGCGGAGTGCCGCATCAGACACCGTCCTCCTCTGGGGTCCCGTTGCTGGTCAGGATCCCGACGACAAGGTCACCGGGATCTACGCGCCGGATGTGTGCAACCGGTAGGTCGCGTGCTGATCGTTGGGTGAGAACTTCGGGAGTCAAGTTGCCGTTACTATTGAGCGCATGAAGCCGAGCTACACAACCGCCGCCGTCGTGGGCGCTGTTACGGGACTCATCATCGGTCTCGCCGTATTCACATTCGTGGCAGCCTCAGGCGCTATTCCATCGCTCAATGGTGCGGCCGAAGGCTCGCGCATCGTGCCGACCTTCACACCGTCCGCATCAGCCACCTGGCAGATGGTGATCCTGTCGGGAATCATCGGGGGAACCGTTCTTGCAATCGTGACTCGAGCAGTAGGTCGTGTCATCGACCCGAACGCCAAGTCCTCGCTCTTGGTCGTCGTGCCAATCGGCGCCTTCCTCGGCGCCGTGGGCGCCATGGCGATCATCCCTCTCGGCGTTTCGGTGTTCGGTTCGATCGACGGAGGCAACGTCGTCGTTCCCGTTGCTGATTTCGTCGTTCTGGCAGCGGCGGCCGGCGCGCTGGCGGGATCCCTCGTCACCTGGGTCACATACGTGATCGTGCGCCCGCCTGCGTACAAGGAAGACACGGAACTCCTCGCCACGTGAGGTCTCTGTAGGACTCCGAGTCCCTCGAACCGAGTACGACCTCAGTGGTCGTGGTCTCCATGGTCGCCGTGGTCGTCATCGGGTGATTGGTGCACCGTACTGCCGTCCGCATGTTCGATCAGAATGGCAATCATCGCCCCGTACGCGCCTTCTTCGAAGGTCACGACGACCCGTTCGCCCGAGACGATGTGGTCGCGGAGATGGGACAACGGCCCGCCGTAGAACAGAAGTCCATCCTCCGGTGTGAGCAGATGGCTCATCCCGTCGCCGTCGAGCACGACGAAGGACTGCACGTGCTCCAGGTCACCGGTTACCTCCGTCACGATGCCCTCGATCTGGTTGGCAGCCTGCTGCTCTGGTGACGAACAACCAGCGAGAACCGCGACAACGGCGACCACTACGGCGAATCGCATCACGGTGGTCACGTGTCCGTCCTCATCAGTTCGCGAGCAGCGCATCCAGCTCGCCGTCGGCGAGCACGCCCTCGATCCGTGCGATGACAACTCCGTCGGCGTCCATCACGAAGATCCACGGCTCCGAGG
>CAYTWC010000027.1:2848-13350 GCA_964441975.1 uncultured Acidimicrobiaceae bacterium
TCGGCGTTCGGGAAGTCGTCGACGAGCTCCTTCGTGTGATCGAGGAGAGGACCACATGCAGCGGATGTGCAGAAGGCAGGCGTAGCAAAGAGTGCAACCGTCGGACGCCCGTTGTCGAGCAGATCGGCAAGCGAGGACTCGTACAGCGCCAGCATCGGTTCCGGATCCGTCGTGAGATCGTCGATTGGCCGATCAGCAACCGTCGGTGTGTCGATCCTGGGCGCCTGAGCCCCGATCGCCACGGTTGCGGGTTGCGCCTGGACGTCGATGAGGAACGGCTCGGTGGCTTCGCCGGTCGAGATCGTGAACTCGATCTCCCACAGCCCGGGTGAGTCGAACGGGATGTCGGCGAGGTACAGACCTGACACATCGGGGACTACCCACACGAACTGCGCATCGTCTTCAAGGGACTTCGTGGGCGCATCGAGCGGCTTGGCCACCACAGAGACGGTCTCCTCGGGCGACCCTCTGCGAGTGCCGCCGATCTCGTTGACGGCGAACAGCAGTCGACTGTCACCGACAGCAGGGTCCGTCGTTGCCCGGATTCCCACGAGGACGTCGCCGTCGGACCCACCGTCGTCAGAACCGCCACACGCCGCAAGCAGGACCGCCACGACGGTGATGAGGATGACCCGTTTCATAGTCGGAAGGTAGCCCTTCGGCGGGGTACCGATACCCGGCGGCGCATGGCGATTCGACGGCGTGTGGCCGTGCGACAATGCTGCAATGCCAATCGCTATCTGGGTGCTCGCCGTCCTGATCACGGCGGGGGCGGCAGCGATCCAAGGTACGGTCGGTGTGGGCTTCGCCATGGTCTCCGTCCCGTTGCTCTCACTCATCCATCCCGACCTCGCCCCCGTACCCCAGTTGATCCTCGTCATCCCGCTCACACTTGGAATGGCGTTCAGGGAACGACACGCCATCGACCTCAAGGGCGTCGGGTGGATCATCGGTGGGCGCCTACCGGGCGCCATCATCGGCGTCTTCCTCCTCGGCATAGCGACTGAACGAGCTCTCGATGCGCTCATCGGGGTCATCGTCCTCGGAGCCGTAGCAGTGATCGGCACCGGCTATCACATCCACCGGAACACCGGAACGAGCCTCGCCGCCGGGGTCGCATCGGGGACCACCGGTGTCGTCAGTTCGATCGGAGGTCCACCTGTCGCGTTGATCTACTCGCGTGCGGAGGCCGACATGATCCGATCGACGCTCGCCGTCGTGTTCACGTTCGGAACGCTCACGTCGCTCACGTTCCGATGGCTCAGCGGAAACGTCGCGATATCCGATCTGCAGGTGGCAGTGGTACTCATGCCGGCCGTCATCGTCGGACTTCTGCTGTCGTCGCGGTACAACGAACGGATCCCGAAAGACGTCGTGCGAAGGGGGATCCTGGTCGTGTGTGCAACGTCTGCGGTGGCCCTCCTCGCCAGAGCCGTGATCGGGTGACTACCCGCCGGGTTCGAGCGAGTTCCAGACCTCTCTGAGTGCGGCGAACAACTCTCCGACCGCCCACACGAAGACCACGAGCAGGATCACGACGACGACTGCGGTCGCGACGCCCCGAACCCATCCGATCCAATTGTCCTTGCCTTCGAATATCGAAGCCCACATGTCGCCGAACAGGCCGAGTCTCGATGGCGCATTCGTCGGATCCTCGGGCATCACGGGTGGCCCGCTGGCGACCGCATGTTGTTCGATCGTCGACGACCCGGTTGCGGACTCGTCGATCGGCGCTCCGTCCTGCTCGTCACCCACCGCTCCCGGCCGACGAACTTCCAGTTCGCTGATGTCGACGTGGAGGACCTCGGCGAGAACCGGCATCACGCTGTGCGCGGGCGCGACCTCGTCGCGTTCCCACCGCCGCACCGACGAGGACGATCTGCCGATCTCTTCGGCGAGTTGCCCGAGACTCATCCCGCGATCGAGACGCGATTGCCGGATGTAGCGACCGAGTGACTGGGTTTCCTCCATGGCAGGCATGGTATCGAGTTTCCCCAAATCGGCTGTGTTGATTCCTCTAGTGTGCAGGGAACAGCGAAAGGAAACCCATGCCAGCCGACGTAGCCACCCTCTCGGATCTCTATGCACAAAGCGTCACCCTGTTTCCGGACAATCAGCTGTTCGGGACCCGGACCGCCGATGGAACCTGGAAGTGGGTGACGTACGGCGAGTTCGGCGAGACGATCGACAAGGCACGCGGCGGCCTCGCCGGTCTCGGCATCAAGCATGGCGACCGCGTCGCGATCATCTCGGACAACCGGGTCGAGTGGGCGGTCGGAGCCTATGCGACGTACAGCCTCGGCGCTGCGTGGGTTCCCATGTACGAGGCCCAGACCCAGAAGGATTGGAAGTACATCCTCAAGGATTGCGGGGCAAAGGTCGTCTTCGTGGCAACCGATGGCATCCGCGCCCAGGTGGAGGAGCTCCAGTCCGAGCTCCCCGACCTGACGACGGTCGTCGTCATCGACGACCCTGCCGGTGGCAACGCGATCGACTACGAGGAGCTCCTCGCGCGGGGAGCGTCGGACCCGGCCCCACGGGCACAGGTCGAGCCTGAGGACCTCGCCGGCCTCATCTACACATCGGGCACCACAGGTAGCCCGAAGGGCGTGATGCTGAGCCACGCCAACATCGCATCGAACCTGAACGCTGTCGCTGAGATCTTCCCACTCGAGGAGGAGGACCGCTCTGCGTCGTTCCTGCCGTGGGCACACTCGTTCGGACAGACCGTGGAACTCCATGCTCTGATCTTCTTCGGTGCCTCGACAGGCATCACCAGTGCCAAGTTCCTGACACGCGATATGCCAGAGATCAAGCCCACGCTCCTCGTCGCAGTCCCCACGGTCTTCAACAAGGTGTACGACGGACTCGTGAAACTCATGAAAGCCGAAGGAGGGGCGAAAGAAGCGCTCTTCAACGCCGCCCTCTCCAACGCTCACAAGAAGGAGAGCCTTGCCCGCAAGGGCAAGCGGTCGAGGATCGTCGACATCCAGCACGGCCTGTTCGACAAGCTTGTCTTCTCGAAGGTTCGGGATCGGTTCGGGGGAAGGGTGCGGTACGCATTCTCGGGAGGGGCGGCCATCTCGACCGAGGTGGCAGAACTGATCTCTGCCGTCGGGATCACCGTCTATGAGGGATACGGACTCACCGAGACAAGCCCGATCGCAACGTGCAACACGAAGTCAGGCCGCCGGGTCGGATCGGTCGGTCGTGCGATCCCCGGGGTCACGATCAAGATCGACACCGATGTGACCGGCGACAGCGAGGTCGGCGAAATCGTCGTCTACGGACCGAACGTGATGATGGGCTACTACAACCTCCCCGAGGCGAACGAGGAGGTCTTCACTCCCGACGGTGGATTCCGCACGGGGGACCTCGGGCACCTCGACGGCGATGGGTATCTGTACATCCGAGGCCGGATCAAGGAGCAGTACAAGCTCGAGAACGGCAAATACGTCGTGCCGTCGCCAATCGAGGAATCCTTGATGCTGTCCGGGTACATCACCCAAGCAATGGTCTACGGCGAACAGCGCCCGTACAACGTGGCGGCAATCGTTCCCGATGCCGAGTACCTGGCGAAGTGGGCAGAGGAGAACGAGGTGGACACCTCCGATGTCGACGACCTGATCGAACGCGACGATGTCATCGAGCTGTTCAAGACCGAGATCACTCGGGCGCAGAACGACATCAAGCACTACGAACGGGTTAGGGACTTCGTCCTGACATCGAAGGAGTGGACGCCCGAGAACGGGATGCTGACACCGTCACTGAAGTTCAAGCGCCGTGCGATCATGGCCGAACTCGGCGACCAGATCGACGACCTGTACGACGGTGACGACCCATTGCTCGGGCGTGACTCGCAGACCGAATAGGCACAAGGCGCCAGCGCCGATTCCGATCGGTTCGCGGAGGCGGACGGGAATCGAACCCGCCAGGGAGCTTTCGCCCCCTCGTCGGTTTTGAAGACCGCGGCGTCCACCAGGCACGCAGTCGCCTCCATGGCTCGAAAGCGTAGCGGTGCCTGCCGGTCCAGTCCCCGTGGACCGGACGGAGCCGGCGACTCCCATCCGTGGTGGCGCATTGACAAACCGTATGGTCGCTATGCTCAGCTCGAACAGCGAGCAACGCGAGGAAAGCATGGCTGACGCTCAATTGATGGTGTGGATCGATCAGGATCTCTGCACCGGTGACGGGATCTGCGAGGAGATCGCACCGGACGTGTTCCAGGGTCGCGACGACGGCCTATGGGTCGTCAAGGAGACAGCAGGGAACTTCGGCGCCGACATCGTCTTCGATGGCACCGAGGCACCGGACGGGTCCCGAGGCGTCGCGCGCGTTCCGAACGATCAGATCGACATAACCGTCGAAGCCGCCGAGGAATGCCCCGGCGAGTGCATCATGATCGAGCCGTTCGACCAGGAGACCTTCGACAAGCGCGGAGCGTAACGCTCGATCCCGAAGACCACGGATCGACCCAGATCCCCGATGAGCCGCCCCTTGATGGGCGGCTCATTTGCTATACGATGAAGCCATGGTGCAAGAGGCATTCAACCGGGCGTTCGCGCCCTTACTCGGCGCATTCCACCGCTACCACGCTGGCCCGCGGTCCCCCGACAACGTGCGCCAGCTCGGATCTGCGAGGATCACGCTGGATGACGCTCGCTCGACGGTCCGCGACGCGAGAGAGGATCTGCTCGAATACAGGGGGACGTTTCCGTACCCGGTCAAGCAGACCGGAGTCGATGAGGACGATTTGGCGAGGCTCCGTGTCCTCGGCGCAGGCTTCGTCCAGGGTTGACCAACGAACGGGTTGTGACCTCACACCTTTGTCACCCGGTGGACGTGATGTAGCCCTCGAGCTGGTCGATCAGGAACGACTGTTCCTCGATCACGGCGTTGACCACGTCACCGATCGAGATCACTCCGATGAGTGTGTCGCCCTCCATCACCGGCAAATGTCGGAAACGGTTGTCCGTCATGATCTCCATACACGCACCGACGGTCGAGTCCGGCGAGACGGTGATCGGGTTGGCGGTCATGATGGCCCCCACAGGGGTGTCCTTCGAGTCCTTGCCGAGCAAAACCACTTTCCTGGCATAGTCTCGTTCCGACACGATTCCCGTGACGCGATCCTCATCGACAACGATGAGCGCTCCGATGTTCTTCTCTGCCATGGTGGAGAGGGCGTCGAACACCGACATGTCCGATCCGACTGACCAAACGTCCTGACCCTTGTGGCCGAGGATGTGTGCAACGGTCTTCTGCATGATGCTCCTCCACCACTGAATGTACCAACTCAGATCCGTGCGTGTCGGATCGACGATGCCGGGGGCGCCTACGATGGTGACAACCCCGAAGGAGCCTGCTCTGACGTATTCAAACCTTGACTTCTGGCAGGACGGCGACGTCGGTTTCATCGCCCTCGATCGGCCGGCACGCTTGAACGCACTGTCGCTCGACCTGCTGCAAGAGCTCATCTCGGTGTGCAAGGCATTGGAAACCTCGGGGCTGCATTCGGTCGTCATCACCGGAAACGGAAAATCGTTCTCGTCAGGCGTCGACGTCAGTGTTTTCGACTCGGACGCGCTCGGCAGTGCCGACCCGACGGTTCGCTATGAGGCGGCGAAGCTGGGCGGCGAGATGGCTGACGCGGTCGAGAACCTCCCACAGATCACCGTTGCCGCGATGCACGGGTATGTCGTCGGCGGTGGGGTCGTCCTTGCCGCGGCATGCGACATCCGTGTTGCCGACCGTGACACAGTGTTCATCATCCCCGAGGTCGACGTCGGGATCCCGCTTGCTTGGGGAGGAATCGAACGACTCGTGCGGGAGATCGGGCCAGCGTTGACGAAAGAACTGGTCATGACCTGCCGTCCGTTCACCGCCGCAGAGGCGCGTGACGCACGGTTCCTCAACGCGGTCACCGATCCGGGCGGTGCCATGGCAGTCGCAACCGAGCTGGCGACCCACATCGCGGAGAAGCCCCGCCTCCCGATCATCACGACCAAGCGGCACATCGCAGAAGTGCTCGACGGGGACACGACGCGTGACGACGCGATGGGGCTCCTCACCAGTCTCGATGACGCCGAAGCGACAGCCGTGCGCAATGCCTACACGAGTCGGTTCCAGCCCGAATCGTGAGGACTCTTGCCGCAGGTCAGGCCAGAACCGTGCGTTCGCCGATGTCGACCGGATCACGATCGACCGAGAAGAACGCCATCGGGACGTCGGTGTCATAGCTTGCGCGATTGCCCGCTATCCATTGGGCCATCATCGAGGCAACGACCTGGGACTCTTTGAACCCGTGACCGGAGAAGCCGTTGGCAACCGCGAACCCATCGATGGCTGTGGGCCCGATGACGGGAAGAACATCCTGCCGATTGACCGTGTACAGGCCAGCCATTCCGCCGGGTATCCCTCGGTACGGGAGCGACGGGATGCGGTGATGCAGCGCATGGATCTTCGTGTCGATGAAGGCTCGGTGGGCGTTCCGGCTGTAGGTATCGGGGTCGACCTCCTCCTGTTCGTCCTCTTCGAGGATCGAACCCACGATGATCTGCTCGCCGCTTGCCTCCGGTCTGAGGTAGATGCCTCCTGCTGCGTCGCAGATGACCGGAATCGGGCGCCGGACCTCGTTCGGCAGATCGCGATAGATGACCTGGACGCGAGTCGGCGAGAGCGTCCAGGGAATGTCGAGTCCGGCCATCACATTGATGCGATTGCACCACGGGCCCGCCGCGTTGATCACGAGACCGGCGTGTAGGCGTGAACCGTCGTGCAACGCCACACCGACCACCCGGGAACCGACCTTCTCGATGCCGACGACGGCGGTGTTCAGTCGGATGTCGACGCCGAGCTTCTTCGAACCGATTGCGATGTCGAGCAGCGCCCCGGTCGCATCGAAGAAACCGGTGTCACGCTCCAGGAGGAAGCGATTCCCCGCCGCACATTCGTGCTCGGTCTCGCCGGTGAGATCGAACGGCACCATGCAGGTCGAGACCGCCGGGAACAGTCTTTCGACATCGCTGGCGTCGATGTCGACGATATCGATCCCTTCATCTCGCATCCGCGCATGGTCGTACGCGACCGACTCCGGTGAGTCATCGGTCATCCAGAGCACACCGATGTCGTACAGCCTGCCGTTCGGCGACGGGTTACCGAGGTAGTCGGACCAATTCGTCCAAATCCGATTGCCGTCGCGAGCGACTCGTATGTTCTCGATCGTCGTGTATCGCTGTCTCGTGATCGCAGACGAACTTCCGGTCGACCCTTCTCCGAGTCCAAACCCCTTCTCAAGCACCGCAACCGAGAGACTCGACCGACGCGCGATCTGAAACGCAATGGACATACCGATGATTCCGCCACCAACGATCGCGACATCGACGGTTCTCTCGCCCATTCGACTCCCTCCGTCGACCGCACACGAGCGCTGCGTTCGTTTCACAACTGGCTGCCCGCCTAGAATCGCTCATCGTGTCCCGCATCGCAACACGCATCGTCTCGATGTGCCTCATCATCATTGGTGTCCTCGCGATACCCGGCCTCGCACTGGCAGAGGGGGAAGCGATCGGAGGAGCCTTGTTCCTCGCGACCGAAGACGGTCGGTCGCCCGTCGAGGGTGTGGTGATCTCGGTCAGTCAAGACGGCACAGCGATCGGGAGCGCGACAAGTGATGCTGAGGGTGCGTGGAACGTCCCGGTTCCCGGAGCCGGCACATACTCCGTCGAACTCGACACCGCCACCCTCCCCGACGGCATCGGCCTCACCAATCCCGATGGTGCGGTACTCGACGGCATCGTCGTGCAGTCCGGCCGCCAACGAATCGTGCTGTTTCCACTCGGCGAGGGCGGCGACACGTCCGCCCCGGGATATCAGCGGTTCGGGGCACTGTTCGTGGCGGGCCTCAAACTCGGTGCGGTCATCGCACTGAGTGCGGTCGGGCTGAGCTTGATCTACGCCGTGACCGGTCTGGTCAACTTCTCGCACGGGGAGATGGTGACACTCGGGGCGGTCCTCGCGTACTTCTTCAGCACATCGGGAGCGGGGCCCGGGTGGAGCCTCATCGTCGCGGGAATCATCTCAGTCGCGCTCGGCGCCGCATTCGGTTGGGCACAGGACCGTGGTTTGTGGCGTCCATTGCGCAAGCGTCGTATGGGCCTGGTGTCGATGATGGTCGTCTCGATCGGTCTTTCGTTTGCGCTTCGGTACCTCATCCTCGTGATGTTCGGCGGGACGCGAAAGCTCTACAACCAATACACCGGCCAGTCTCCGTTCGACCTGTGGGGAATACCCATCGTCCCGAAGCACCTCGTCACGATCGTCGTCGCCGTCATCGTTCTCGGTCTCGTCGGAATCTTCCTCCAGAAGACCCGCACCGGGACGGCGCTCCGTGCGGTATCCGACAATCCGTCCCTGTCGGAGTCCTCCGGAATCGATGTCGATCGTGTCGTGACGTTGACGTGGATCATGGCGGGCGGCCTCGCCGCACTCGGGGGCGTGTTCTTCGGTCTCACCGAAGCGGTGCAATGGGACATGGGATTCCGCCTGCTCCTTCTCATCTTCGCTGCAGTCGTTCTCGGCGGTCTCGGAACCGCGTACGGAGCCATGCTCGGTGCGTTCGTCGTCGGTCTTGCCGTTGAGATGAGCACGTTGATCTTTCCATCGGAACTGAAGTCCGCGGTCGGACTCGGCATCCTCATCCTCATGCTGTTGGTCAAGCCGCAGGGTCTGCTGGGTTCACGCGAGAGGATCGGCTGATGGACGTCCTGACGATTCTCCGCGACGGCTTCCTCGCCATGATCGGTCCGGTCACAGCGGCGTACGCTGTGTCGGCGATCAGCCTCAACCTCCAGTTCGGATACACCGGACTACTGAACTTCGGACAGGTCGCCTTCATGATGGTCGGGGCGTATGGCACCGCGATCACGGTCGAAGCCGGCGGATCGCTCTGGCTCGGTATCCCGGTCGGGATCGCTGCTGCTGTGCTCCTCGGGTTGATACTCGGTCTTCCGACGCTCCGGCTCCGCGCTGACTACCTGGCGATCACGACGATCGCGGTCGCCGAGGTCCTCCGTCTCGTCGTGCGGTCGTCGTGGGCCGAGCCGTTCACGAACGGCGTGTTCGGCATCCAGGGTTTTGCGAACAGCTTCTTCGAACTGAGCCCGTTCCCCGGCGGAGCGGTGTACGGAGTCGGGAACTGGACCATCACGGGCCGCACCCTTTGGGTCATGCTCGTGTCGTGGACGATCGTGTTCGCGCTCGTTCTCCTCGTCCGAAGGCTCATCCGGAGCCCGTGGGGACGTGTGTTACGTGCCGTGCGGGAGGACGAGGATGCTGCACGGGCGCTCGGCAAGAACGTGTTCTGGTACAAGCTCCAATCATTGATGATCGGTGGAGCGATCGGCGGCATCGCCGGGATCCTTCTCGCCATCGAACAACAGAACGTGACCCCGGACGCGTACCTCCCGCGTCTGACGTTCATCCTGTACGTCATCGTCATCCTCGGCGGCGCCGGCACCATCCTCGGTCCCGTCGTGGGAGCTCTCGCGTTCCAGTTCCTCTTCTTCAGCTTCGATTCACTCATGGCGACCGCACAACGCGAGATCGGCTGGGTGGGCGAGCTCCTGAGTCCCGCAGAGGCCGGCCAGGTCAAGCTCATCCTCGTCGGCGTCGGACTGATGCTCCTGATGATCTACCGACCGCAAGGTCTCCTCGGCGATGCGAACGAAGGTCTGATCGATGAACGCTGAACACGTCAACCCGCTCGACGACGTCCAACCCCTTCCGGGCGTACCGAAACCCGACCCAGTCGTTCGGATCAGCGGTCTGCAACGGTCTTTCGGAGGTCTCCATGCAGTCGACGTCGATCACCTCGAGATCCAGCGCTCGACGATCACCTCCCTGATCGGTCCCAACGGTGCTGGCAAGACCACGTTGTTCAACCTGATGAGTGGCTTCGATGAACCCGACAGCGGCCAGTGGGACCTCGACGGAGGAACGCTCGTCGGGATCTCGGCGCATCAGGTCGCCCGCCGCGGCTTGGTACGCACGTTCCAACTGACCAAGTCGTTGGCCAGACTCACCGTCATGGAGAACATGCTGGTGGCGGACCAGACGAATCCGGGAGAGAAGCTCGGCGGTGCGTTGTTCGGTGGATGGCGCGGAGCTGAGGACCGGGCCACGGAGAAGGCAGAAGCACTCCTCGATCGATTCGGCCTCCTCCACATGGAGGAGGAGTACGCGGGGTCGTTGTCGGGAGGTCAGCGCAAGCTGCTCGAGGTCGCGAGGGCGCTGATGGTCGACCCGTCGGTGATCATGCTCGACGAACCGATGGCGGGTGTGAACCCGGCACTGACGCAATCGCTGCTCGGCCACATCACGGGGCTTCGTGAGGACGGGATGACGGTCATATTCATCGAACACGACATGGACGTCGTGCAGGAGATCTCGGACTGGGTCGTCGTACTCGCCGAAGGCAAGGTCATCGCCGAGGGGAAGCCAGC
>CAYTWC010000028.1:0-7330 GCA_964441975.1 uncultured Acidimicrobiaceae bacterium
GCTGTAGGAATCCCTGCCGTCCGGCTCTTGCTTGCTTCTTTCTTCTTGCTTCTTTCTTCTTGCTTCTTGCCCCTTGCTTCTTGCCTCTTGCCTCTTGCTTCTTCAAGCGCGATATTGATGCGGGGCGGTGGCGTGAGGGAACATGGTGTCTCGCGGAACGGCCCTCGCTGCAACGGCTCTCGGTGTCGGCGGTCTGATCGTCGTCGGCGCTGCGGCGTGGTTCGGGTTCGGGTGGTCAGCACCGGCGAACGTCGTCCTCCCGGGTCCGCCGGCGTCTGCGGCAGATCCGACGAGGTCGACGATATCCGTGCATGTCTCGGGGGCGGTTCGCCACCCTGGCATCGTGCAGATCGACGTCGATGCCCGGCTTGCTGATGTCGTTCTCGCCGCCGGAGGAGCGACGACTTCGGCCGACCTCGCACGCGTCAATCTCGCGGCACCGGTGCGCGACGGAGAACATGTCACCATCCCTACGGTTTCGGCGGACGGTGAGCCCCAGCCACAGGACACGGCGTTCGATCTGAACAGCGCCACGGCTACCGAACTGGAGACGCTCCCCGGGGTCGGACCCGTGCTTGCAGCGCGGATTGTCTCCCACAGGGACGAACGAGGCCCGTTCGGGTCGATCGAGGATCTGCTCGACGTTCCCGGCATCGGGGAGTCCAAGCTCGCGGCGATCCGGGACTTCATCGAGTCGTCGTGAGGACCTCCACGCCTCCCGTTGCGGGGCGATGGTGTGTTGCGGTCGGGTGTGCGGCGTGGGCGGGTGTTGCGATCGGTATGGGACACGTTTGGGTCTCGGTCGGTGTCGTGATTGCCGTTGCCGCAGCGACCGTGATCGTGCCCAAGTGGTCCTGGGTACTCGTCGGCTTCTGTCTTCTCGGTGTTGTCTCGGGGACCGTCGCTCAGTCTCGGATCGACGCCGTTGTGGCGTCGGTACTCCCTGGCGGGTTTGTCGATGTGATGCTCGTCGTGACCGAAGACCAGTCAGCATCGTCGTGGGGTCTCGGTGTCGCCGACGTCGTCAGGATCGATGACTTGCCTGTCGATGGTGCGAGAGTCGGCGTTCGCAATCTCCCCGACACTGTCACGGTCGGGGCTCTGATCGCGGCGTCGGGGACGATGCAACCGGGACCGCGCTGGGTGAAAGGCGAGGTCGTTGCCGGAACATTGACCATCGACGACGTCCACGAAACCCTTGTGTCAGCGAATCCGGTTCTGGCGACGGGGAACGCCATACGCGCTGCAGTGACAGCCCGGTACCCCGGCGACCGGCGGACGGACGGCCTGCTATCGGGGTTTCTCATCGGCGACACCGCTGCGATGCTGGTCGCTGACCAGGAGAATCTCAGGCTCGCCGGCCTGTCCCACTTCGTCGCTGTGAGCGGGAGCAACGTTGCGCTCTTTCTCGTGATCTGGTGGTTCGTCACAGCACCCCTGTCCATGCACCGTCAGTTCAGGGTTCTCCTCGGGGGGATCGGGCTGTGGATCTTCGCCGTGGTCACCCGCTGGGAGGCGTCGGTGATCCGTGCGTCCGCGATGGCGGCGGTGCCTCTGGTCGGTGGCTGGGTCGGTGTGCCGATCGATCCCTGGACGGCGCTCGGAGTGGCTGTCACGTTCCTCGTGCTCGTCTCTGGACATCTGACGACGGAGGTCGGATTCCAGTTGTCCGTTCTGGCAACCGCCGGTGTCATCGGGGGTATCGAGCTCGCGCGGGGCAGACGACCTCGGTGGCTGACGATTCCCCTGTTCACCACCCTCGGCGCACAGGTTGCCGTCGCTCCACTGCTCCTGGCCGTGTTCGGTTCCGTCCCGCTTCTCGCACCGCTGACCAACCTCGTCGTCGCCCCGGTCGTCGCAGCGACGACTGCGGTGGCGGCGGCCGGGGTCGTATTCGCACCATGCGCCGGGCTGGCACACTTGGGAGCGGCGTTCGTCCTTTGGATTGCACAGGCGGCGTCGTCCGGCCCGCAGCTCGGGGTGATCGGTGTGATCGTGGGTGTGCTCATCGGTGCCGCGGCAGCGTTCCGTAGGACCCGATTCGTAGGTCTCGCGATCGGTCTCGTCGTGCTCGCCATCGCCATGCCAGGCCCGTCTTCCTGGCCAGCGACTGCCCAAGCGACCGTACTCGATGTCGGTCAGGGTGATGCGATCCTGATCCAGGATCCGTCCGGAGAGTCCCTGCTCTTCGACGGCGGGGCAGACCCGAGAATCCTCGACCGCGCACTGCGGCGGAACGGAGTCACGTCGGTGGCCACGACCGTGGTGTCACATCCGGACAACGATCACGCCGGGGGTCTTGCCGAGATCGTCTCCGAGGCGAGGACAGGTCGCCTGATAGTCAGCGCCTTCGTCCCGCCGTTCGACCTCGTCGCCGTAGCCGAACAGTCGGGTGTTCCCGTCGAGACCGTCCAGGCCGGTGATCAGATCAAGGTCGGAACGATCGCGATTGACGTCCTGTCACCGTCGCGCAGGTATGCGTCTGACAACGACGGGTCGATCGTCTTGTTCCTCAAGACCCCTGTCTCGATGCTCCTGCCGGGCGACATCGAGCGAGTCGCGCAGCTCGAACTTCCCGAGGTGTACCCCGACGTGCTCGTCGTTCCACATCATGGTTCCGGCACCACCGACCGCGGATGGCTTGCGCGTACGCTCGGACCCGTCGCGGTCCTGTCGTACGGTCCGAACCGCTTCGGGCATCCGCACGCCGACATCATCGACGTCCTGCGCTCCAGCCATGCGGTCGTGCGAGAGACCAACGTCGACGGGGACATCACCATCCCATTGATGCCGTGACGCTCGCCGGGAGCCGCGATAGATTCGGCATATGAGTGACATGATCCCGTCTACCGCCGAACCTTTCCCAACAGATGAGGGCTCGGATGCTGTGCGGGAGCGATAGGGTGGCGCCATGGGTTGGATAGCCGTCACCGGACCACGGGACGCAGGCGCAAGCGACCGCGAGCGGATGATGTCCGTTGCGGGCGAGGCGTTTGCTGCGGCCGGGGTCGAATCGCCGACGAGAATCGACGTCCCCGGCAAAGGGTCCGGGTCGTCTGAGGATTCGGCCACGATGCGCGATCAGGTACTCGCGATCGTGCCTGCGCTGCAGTCCGGGTCGCTGTTCGGCGGTGCCACCGGTGTGCTCGTGATGGATGCGCAGAATCTGCTCAAAGCCGAGATTGACGCCATCGTCGAGATCCTCGGACACGCTGACCCAGCGCAATCGGTGGCTGTCTTTGCCGCCTCGGGTTCGATGCCTGCACCGATCAGGAAGGCGGTCAAGGCGGGGGGAGGTGACGTCACCGACTTCAAGTCGATGACCGGTCGCGATACCGCGCAATTCATCACCGAGTACGCCAAGGCGAACGGGCTCCGGATCGACCAGGCAGCTCGTGACGAGCTGATCAAACACTTCGGTACCGACACCGCTGCAATCCAACGAGCCGTCGATCAACTTGCGATCAACGGTGGTGTCATCGAAGCCGAAGCGGTTCGAACGAATTTCGACAACCGGCCCGACGAGCCGATGTGGTTCCTCGGCGACGCCATCATGGCTGGAGACAACGCCGAGGCATTGCGCCGGTTGTCGGACTTCCTGCAGCACAACCATCCGCTCGTGCTCCTCGCCTACCTCGAAGGAGAGGTGCGGAAACGCTCCCTTGCTGCCGTTGCACCCGACTACGACACCTTTGCAACGTGGTCGGGTGGAAATCCGAGGTCGTATGCGACCAAGAAGGTCTGGGAGTCGCGAACTCGGGCGAACGGGCGTGCGCTTGCAGACTGTGTTCGCGCCCTTGCCCGAGCCGATCTCACCCTCAAGACCCAACCCGAGGCGACGCACCGGGTCACGCTGGAACGACTGACCGTGGCGATGAGCCGCTGGATGGCGCGTTGAGAGGGAAGAAGCAAGAAGCAAGAAGCAAAAAGCAAGCGAGCGGTTCGGTAGGACAGCGCGGCGATTCTGCCTCTTGCCTCTTGGCTCTTGGCCCTTGCCTCTTGATTCTCAGCCGGAGGCTGCCTCAGCCTTCGTAGATGCGAACGTCCGTCACCTTGTAGGTGAAGGTGCCACCCGGGGCTTCGTAGACGACCTCTTCCCCGGGCCTGGCGCCGAGGAGTGCCTTGCCGAGAGGGGAGTCCGGGGACGCAAGCAGGGTTCCGGCGATCTTGTTCTCGGCGGGTGCGACGAATATCTCCATCTCTTCACCGTCGTCGTCGATCACCGTGGCGATCGTCCCGACCTCGATGGCCCCGGAGTCCGAGACCTCTTCGACCCGTGCATTCTCGATCAGATGTTCCAGTTGCCTGATCCTGGCTTCCATGAGCCCTTGGTCGTTCTTCGCGGTGTCGTACTCGCTGTTTTCCTTCAGATCCCCGTGGGAACGTGCTTCGGCGATACGCGCGACAACGGCTTCACGGCCTTCGGTCGTGAGATGCTCGTATTCGTCCTTCAGCTTCTGGAGAGCTGCTGGAGTCATCCAGGTCCCGGTTGGTTCGGTCATGGGATGGCTCTAGGCGAGGAGCGAACGAACCTGGGCGGTCAGACGGGACTTGCGACGGGCGGCTGTGTTCTTGTGCATCACGTGCTTGGTGACAGCAGTGTCGTAACGCTTCTGCGCCAGGATGAGGTATTCCTCGGCCTTTGCTGCGTCACCTGCCTGCGCCGCCTCGATGGCCTGCCTTGCCCTGGTCTTCAATTCAGAACGGACGGCCTTGTTGCGCTCGTGGCGAACGACGGTCTGTCGATTCCGCTTGATCTGGGATTTGATGTTTGCCATAAGAAAGAGAACCTCACGAGGTGGGTGGGATTGGTCGGCAGGTTAGCACCAGAGCGCCGCAACGGTACACTCAATCTTGTCCTCCCACGAATACGGGAACCTCTGGAGAGATGCCATGGATCAGTCGCGCATCCGAAATTTCAGCATTATCGCCCACATCGACCACGGCAAATCCACTCTCGCCGACCGACTCCTGGAGCGAACGGGTGCAATATCTGAACGGGACATGCGCGCCCAACTCCTCGACGAGATGGATCTCGAACGAGAGCGCGGGATCACGATCAAGGCGAACGCTGTCCGGATCGACTACACGGCCAACGATGGAATCACTTATGAGCTGAATCTCATCGACACGCCGGGCCATGTCGACTTCAGCTACGAAGTCTCGCGGAGTCTCGAGGCGTGCGAGGGGGCGCTGCTGCTCGTCGACGCCTCGCAAGGGGTCGAGGCACAGACGCTTGCGAACGCGTACCTGGCCATCGAGAGCGGTCTCGACATCATCCCGGTCGTCAACAAGATCGACCTTCCTGCAGCGGACCCGGATCGCGTGGCGGGTGAGATCGCAGGGGTTCTCGGTGGATCGTCCGACGAGATCGTCAAGGTGTCGGCCAAGTCGGGTATCGGTATCGAAGAGCTCCTCGAGGCAATCGTCACCCGTCTGCCACCTCCGGCGGGCGACCCGGACGCACCACTGAGGGCGCTCGTGTTCGACTCGTACTACGACACGTACCGAGGAGTCGTGAGTCTCATCAGAGTGGTCGATGGTGAGATCTCCGACGGCGATGAAATCCGTTTCATGGCGACGCGTGAGGACCTGACCGCAGATGAGATCGGGGTCCGACACCCACACATCGAACCGACCGGTCGTCTCACCGCGGGCGAAGCCGGCTATCTGATCACCGGGGTCAAGGACATCGACCTCATCCGGGTCGGTGACACGGTCACCCATATCGATGCGCCCGCGGACAAGCCCCTCGCCGGGTATGCGGAACCGAAACCCATGGTGTTCTCGGGGCTGTTCCCGACCGACGGGGACGACTTTGAGCGGCTGCGCGAGGCGCTCGACAAGCTGCGACTCAACGACTCTTCGCTCGTGTACGAGGCAGAGACATCCCGAGCGCTCGGCTTCGGGTTCCGATGTGGATTCCTCGGCCTGCTCCACATGGAGATCGTCCGCGAACGCCTTGAACGCGAGTACGACCTCGATCTCGTCGCCACCGCACCGTCGGTCGAGTACGTGGCGAATCTGACCGACGGGTCGAGCATCGTCGTCCATAGTCCCCAGGACCTGCCCGACCCGGCCAACATCGCGTCGATCGAGGAACCGTACGTCAAGGTGATGATCATCACACCGTCGACTTACATAGGAACAGTGATGGAGCTCATCCAGGCCAAGCGGGGCGAGATGGGGGAGATGACCTATCTGAGCCCCGAGCGGGTCGAGTTGCACTACATCGTGCCGCTGGCCGAGATCGTGTTCGACTTCTTCGATCAGCTCAAGTCACGCACGCGTGGATACGCCTCCTTGGACTATGAACCGTCGGAATACCGCGTCTCGAACCTCGTGCGGGTCGACATTCTGCTGAACGCGCAGTCGGTGGATGCGTTTTCTACGATCGTCCACAAGGACAAGGCCTACGACTACGGCAGGGCCATGGTCAAGCGGCTACGCGAGCTCATCCCACGCCAGATGTTCGATGTCCCGATCCAGGCTGCAATCGGTTCCCGCATCATCTCGCGAGAAACGATCAAAGCGAGACGCAAGGATGTCACCGCAAAGTGCTACGGCGGTGACATCACCAGGAAGCGCAAACTCCTCGAACGGCAGAAGGAGGGCAAGAAGCGGATGAAGATGGTCGGATCCGTCGAGGTCCCCCAGGAGGCTTTCGTCGCTGCCCTCACCATCGGGGATGAGTAGCGGACCGCGATCTCGGTCGGTTCGCGGGGAACCGGTTCGTCCCGACTCAGCAGCTCTCGCCGACGCTGCAGCCACATGGCGCAGTGCATACGTGCACATCCCTTTCTGCCTGCGCCGGTGCCCGTACTGCGACTTTGCCATCGTTGACGAGTCCGTCGACGGTCGTGACGAGGTCGAACGATATGTCGAGGCCGTCGTGGCGGAGATCGACATGCAGGGAGACTTCGGTCCATTGGATGCGATCAACTTCGGCGGTGGAACACCGACACGGCTCCCCGTTGATGCCCTTGCGCGCGTCGTCGATGCCCTCATCGCTCGATTCGGGGTGGCCGGTGACGTGGAAGTCTCACTCGAGGCGAACCCTGAGGACTGGTCAGCCGAACTGGCTACCGGCCTCGTCGGTGCGGGTTTCACGCGTGTGTCTGTCGGCGCCCAGTCGTTCGACGATGTGGTACTCCAACATCTGGGTCGTGCGCACGATGTCAAAGCGATCGAGCAAACCGTCGTGTCTGCGAGGGACGCCGGCTTCCGGTCGGTTTCGCTCGATCTGATCTTCGGTCATCCTGTCGAGAATGACGCATCGTGGCTCGGAACCGTCGTGCGTGCACTCGAACTCGAACCCGACCACATCTCG
>CAYTWC010000028.1:7340-8382 GCA_964441975.1 uncultured Acidimicrobiaceae bacterium
ACTGTCGAGGCTGGGACCGCACTGGCTCGGGACGTGTCGAACGGAGCCCCTGCTCCCGATGATGACGACCAGGCCGACCGGTACTCGGCGTTCTGCGACCTCGCCGCTGGTGCAGGTATCCACCGCTACGAGGTGTCGAACCATGCGGCCATCGGCCACACGTGTCGGTACAACCTCGCAACCTGGGCGAATGCCGACTACATCGCCTTCGGTCTCGGAGCTCACGACCACGTCGACCGCGTCCGATCACGGAACTTCCGCACGATGGACCGATATCTGGGCGCGGTCGAGACCGGGATCCGGCCCCGATCCGGGTCGGAACGACTGTCCGAGGATGACTCGGATCGCGATCGTCTCATGCTCGGGCTCAGGCTGGCCGCCGGGGTCGAGAACGTCGGCGCCGCCCGGCGGTTCGTCGAATCCGATCAGGGTCGTCGTCTGATCGACGCAGACGTGATAGCGATCGCTGATGACCGCATCGTCGTGACGAGACCGATGCTCACGGACGCTGTCGTCAGGGAAGCGTTATCAGTCTCGGCCGACGATTGCTAACTTCACCCCATGCTTGATGACCGTTTGTCGCACGTGTTGAAGGCCCTCGTCGAGGAATACATCCGTACCGGAGAGCCTGTGAGTTCACAGTCCGTCCTTTCGCGCAGTGGGCTGGACGTCAGCTCGGCCACAGTGCGCAACGATGTCGCCAAGCTCGAGTCCTACGGGTTCGTCGAACAGCCGCACACGTCTGCGGGGCGAGTACCGACGCATCAGGGGTATCGCTTCTACGTCGACAATCTTGCGCCGGTGCGACTACGCGTCGGGACACGGGAAAAGATCGATTCGTTCTTCCACGACGTCCACCGACAGATATCTGAACTACTCAAGGACACGTCGGTGTTCGTGAGCGATCTCACCGCATATCCGTCGGTGGTCGTGGGGCCGGGTCCGACAGCGGATCGCATCAGGGAGGTGCGTCTCGTCCACCTCGGTGGGACCGTGGTCCTCGCAGTTGCAGTGGCAGACAACGGTCGTGTCCACCAGGAGT
>CAYTWC010000028.1:8392-13209 GCA_964441975.1 uncultured Acidimicrobiaceae bacterium
TCATCGATGTGGGAATCGCCCCTGATGCCGACACGATGGCCGACGCCGAACGCTTGATCGCGGCTGCATACGAGGGCAAACCGCTTGATGACCCGACCGACGAGCAGCTCGTGGTCGCGGATCTGCCTGACCTCGTGAAACGAGTGGTCGGTCACGTTCGCGACGGGCTGGCGTCGGCGCCCGACCGCAAGCAGGAGGTGTACGTCGGCGGGACGGCCCAGATGGCAGGACTGTGGAACGACCTCACGATGGTCCAGCAACTCCTCCAGATGATCGACCAACAGGCTGCGCTCGTCGACCTACTGACCGATGATGTCGAAGGAACCCACGTACGGTTCGGTCGGGACGTCGGCGACGTCGATGACCTGGCGGTCGTGACCACCACGTATGACCTTCCCACGGGTGGACGCGGACGGATCGGTGTGATCGGACCGCTCCGCATGAATTATTCGCGGACCATACGAGTTGTCGAAGAGGTTTCCGAGAGTCTCGGTGATCGGACAGGAACCGAGGAATGAAGGACTATTACGACATCCTCGGTGTCGCCCGTGATGCGACACCGGAGGAGATCAAGAAGGCGTTTCGCGCTCTCGCTCGGGAAACACACCCTGACGCCAACCCGAACGATCCTGAGGCTGAGGCACGGTTCCGCGACATCGCCGAGGCGTACGAGGTCCTTTCCGATCAGGAGAAGCGTGCCCGGTACGACCGGGGTGAGACGTTCGGTGGTCAGGATCTGTTCAGCCAATTCGGTGGTCTCGAGGACATCCTGCAGCAGTTCTTCGGCGGCGGATTCGGCGGATTCGGCGGCGGAGGACGTCGCGGGCCAGCGCGAGGTCAGGATGTCGGGGTCCGACTTGAAATCGAGCTTTCTGAGGCTGCCTCCGGTATCGATCGAGAGGTTTCATTCACCGGGCCAGTGCGGTGTTCGACGTGTGACGGCAAGGGGGCCAAGCCCGGCACCGATACGATCACCTGCTCGACCTGTGGCGGTCAGGGTCGCGTCCAGGCTGCCCGCCAGACCATGTTCGGCACGATGATGTCTGTCGTCGAGTGCCCCGATTGCTCCGGCGTGGGGACGCGGATAGAGGATCCATGTACGGACTGTCAGGGTGAGGGTCGCCGTACCGGCGAGCGGTCGCTCACGGTCGAGGTCCCCCAGGGTGTCGACACCGGCACCCGTCTCAAGCTCAGTGGCAAGGGTGCGGCGGGTCAACGCGGGGCAACCGCCGGAGACGTCTACGTCGACATCCTCGTCAAGGACGATGAACGGTTCCAGCGGGTCGGCGACGATCTGCACCATCGGATCACCGTGGGATTCACCGAGGCCACATTCGGCACCGAGGTCAAGGTGCCGCTGATCGACGGCGAGACCGAAGCCCTTGAGATCCCACCAGGAACACAGCCCGAGACGGTGTACCGCATCGGCAAGAAGGGTATGCCGCGTCTTCAGCGACGCGGCAGGGGAGACCTGCTCGTGCATGTCGAGGTCGCCGTTCCGACCGATCTTGACGAAGAGCAGGAGGATTTGCTCAGGGCGTATGCAGACCACCGCGGTGAGCAGCCGAACTCGAAGAAGCGCGGCCTTTTTCGGCGCTGATTCGTCGAAAATCGGATTCTTTTCCGGATTTACGTGGCAGGCGTCCCCGATGGGGGCTAGAATCGTCCGCACACAGAGTGTTCGTCGCGGCGCGCTCTGTAGGGCGATGGAGGATGGATGGACTACAACGAGAGGGTAGGCGAACGGCTTCGCGCCATTCGGATGCAACGTGGCATGTCCCTCCAGGATGTCCATCGTGCGACCGGTGGCGAGTTCAAAGCCGCCGTTCTCGGTGCGTACGAACGAGGCGAGCGCTCCGTGTCGCTGCCCCGTCTGCATCGGTTGGCTGCCTGCTACGACGTCCCGACGAACCAGCTCCTTCCCGAGGAGGATCACGATGCGGTCCCCGCAGCGGCCTCTGACGGCGTCACCATCGATCTGACCAAGATCGAATCCCTCGATGACAGCGTCGCCACCGTGATCGATCGCTTCCTCACACAGATCCAGGTGCAACGCCAGGATTTCAATGGGCGCGTGCTCACCATCCGTGGTTCGGATGTCGCCATGCTGTCGATGTTGCTCGATATGACGACCATCGAGCTTGCCGGTCAGATCCGACGCGGAGGCTGATCGGAGCGAGATCGCTCGTCCGGGCGACCGCGGATAATCTCCACGAACCCTGTCGTACAGGGAACGGCGGATATACTTCCGTCCACGCTTTCGAGCCGTCCTTTATCTGCCAGGAGACAGGAACTTGGGTTTTGACCTATCCGCCTGACACCGACACTCGAGTACGCGTTCCGTCCAACCACCTCATGGTCGAATTGTTGGGCAACCGGGACGTGCACCTCAAACGCGTCCAGGACGCGTTCCCTTCGGCGCGTCTCGTGGCCCGTGGCAACGAGATCGACATCACCGGCACGGACAGCGAGTCGGCGATGGCGAACAAGGTGGTCAACGAACTCCTCGTCCTGGTCCAAGAAGGACAATCGCTCGACGGAGACCGCGTCGACCGCGTCATCACGATGGTCAAATCCGACGTGCCGAAGCCGTCCGGTGTCTTCACCGATACGATCGCCGTCGGTCGGGGTCGGGTCGTTCGCGCGAAGACGCTTGGCCAGAAGAAGTATGTCGACTCGATCCGTGAGAACACGATGGTGTTCGGTATCGGACCCGCAGGAACCGGCAAGACCTATCTCGCCATGGCGTGCGCTGTCGAGGCCCTCGTCACCGGTGCGGTTCGAAGGATCATCCTCTCGCGCCCGGCCGTCGAGGCGGGGGAGCGGCTCGGGTTCCTTCCCGGTGACCTCGCAGCGAAGGTGGATCCGTATCTCCGACCGCTGTACGACGCCCTGTACGAGATGCTCGGTCCCGAGGAGACGCAGCGCCTGATGGACCAGGGCACGATCGAGATCGCTCCGCTTGCATATATGCGGGGCCGTACGCTCAATGACGCGTTCGTCGTGCTCGATGAGGCGCAGAACACGACGCCCGAACAGATGAAGATGTTCCTCACGCGTCTCGGGTTCAACTCGAAGATGATCGTCACGGGCGATGTCACTCAGATGGACCTGCCGAACGGCCGTCCTTCGGGTCTTGGTGTCGTTCGTCGCGTCCTTCGGAGGGTCGACGGTGTCGGATTCGTCGAGTTGACGGGCGACGACGTGGTCCGGCACCGAATCGTGGCCGCGATCGTCGATGCCTACGCCGCGTATGAGGCCGAGATCGGCCGATCGCAATGAGCATGTCGGAATTCGTCGAGAGGCACAAGGCCTTCGTGAGCGTGGCGTTGCTTGTCATCACGATTGTCGTGACTGCGGGGATCCTCACGTTCGGGTACCAGCCGGACACGTCGGTCCCGCCCCAGATCGCGGCGGGCGAACCGTCGCCTGAGAGATTCGTCGCCAACGCGACGATCGAGATCGAGGATCCGGTCAAGACGGAGGACGCTCGTGAGCTTGCGGCCAACAACGTGCCTGCGCCGTTCGACATCAACCAAACCACATCCCAGACCGTGCTCAACGACATCAGTTTGTTCTTCACCGAGCTCGCCGACGGGGCGTTCGACACGACTGTCGTCCCGACCACCTCGACGACGCTGGCCCCGACCACGTCGGCGGCGGAAGGTGAGACGACGACCTCGGCCGCCACGGACACGACGACGACCGTGCCGGAAACGACCACGACCACCTTCCCCCGGTACCCGGAGGAGGAACAGGTCGAGGTGCTCCTTGAGAACTACCGCTTCCTGACGCCGGAGACGCTGACGCAGTTCGTCGCCTTGTACAACAGTGACCTCGACCGTGTCGCAGACGGCGAGATCTCGGTGTTTCCCGAAATGCAGATGACTGCCCTCGGCTGGGCCACGGATGAACTCTCCGCTGGGATCCGTGAAGGACAGGATGTCAGCACGGTGCAGAACAAATATCTGAACCCGGATACGCGGCCACCGATCTCGATCGTCGGGCTTCCCGAGGACGAAGTCGCTCCGGCCCACGATGCACTCGCGTCGCTCGTCGCCAGGAACCTCGCGGCGAACGAGTTCATCGACACAGCGTTGTGGGAGCAGCAGCGCGAGGCAGCTCGCAACGACGTCCCGGTTCAGATGACGACGTTCGCGTTCGGTGACATCATCGCTGACGCCGGCGACACGCTCACCAGCGTAGAGGTCGCGGCGATCCAGGAGCTCGGGCTGTACGAGCCCGATTTCCAACCGGGAGTCTCGCGATGGTCGATGGTGCTCTTTGGTGCGATCAGTGTGTTGATCGCGGCATTCCTCCTCTGGCGTATCGCACCGAGCCACTTCGAACGTCCACGTGAACTGGCGCTCCTGTCCGTCATTCTGATCCTCGCTGCTGCTGCATCGCGGGTGCCCGACATCGTGTCCTCGGGTGAGAACCACGCCATAGGGTTCATCATCCCCGCGGTCGCCATCGGTGTCATGGCGTCGATTCTCTTCGACCAGCGGACCGCGCTCATCTTGGCCCTTCCGATGGCCGGGTTCACGGCCGTGGCGACCGGCGACATCTCCTACACCGTCTATGCCGGCGTTGCCGCCGCCATCCCGGTCGGGTTCGTCTCATCGGTGTCGACGCGGTCACAGCTCAGGCTTTCGGTACTCGGCTCTGCTGCGGTGGCCGCGCCAGTCGCTGCAGGTCTGGAACTGTTGTTCACGTCCGGTGCGACGTTCGGAAGCGCGATGGAAGCCCTCGGGTGGGCGTTGGTCGGCGCTGTCATCGGCGGATTCATAGGACAGGGACTCGTCTCATTCCTCGAA
>CAYTWC010000029.1:0-783 GCA_964441975.1 uncultured Acidimicrobiaceae bacterium
TCAGGGAGGGCGGCAGAGGGAGCGCCAGCGACGATGCGGGTGGGCCAACAGAATCGCCACGAACCAATACTGCGTACTGAGTACTGCCTACTGCGTACTCCGAGCCAAAGGATCGGCCATCCAGCCACTCCAGGCTCGCAGGCTCGCAGCCCCACCCGCATCGTCGCTGACGCTCCTCTGCAGCCCTCCCTCAAGGGAGGGCACGTGTGTCGGGTGTTTGTGTCTCTTTGTGCGCCGTCCCTTTTTGGGGAGGGCGGCTGAGCTGTCGAGAATCGGTGGCCGGTGCTGTGTACTGCGTACTGCATACTGCGTACTCCCTAGCGACCCAGTTTGGGAAAAGAAGATCTAGGGGCCTCTTGTCCGCCGGACCACATTCCGTATCTTGGAAGGAGGATGTGGTTCCGGACTGCAGGTGCGCTCGTTGTGCTCGCGTGTGTGGCGGGGTGCACGACGCTGTCCGACACACCGGCCACCGCGCCACCTGCGTCGGGGGCGGCCGGGGCTACCACGACCACGTCCATCCCCACCGATCGATCGACGACCTCCACGACTGCCCTGACCACGACGACGCTCGATCGTATCGCCGAGATCGAGATGATCTTCCTCGACCTGGAACGGCGCCGTCTCCGGGCGATCCTCGATCAGGACGAGGCCGCCTACCGGGCCGTGTTCGCAAACGAGTACTACGAAGAGGAGAGCATGATCGTCTTCGACACCGTCGAGGTCATCGACCCGGAGGCTGTCCGTCTCGCTGTCGTGGAAGTTCTCGTCGACCGACCGGAC
>CAYTWC010000029.1:793-13178 GCA_964441975.1 uncultured Acidimicrobiaceae bacterium
GTCATCGACCCGAGCGCATCAACATTCTCTGTGGTCGAGGTAATCACTGACCGACCCGACTGTGTCGCTGTCGATGCCACGGTCGACCAATCGTTCGCAATAGTCGGAGGAGGCGTCAGCACCAACGAACGCGTCATCGAGGCTTCGGAGGAGGGCTGGGGGTTCAGCTGGATTGGATCGGGGTGGACATGCGACGGTTCGCATCCTTTGTCGCCCTAGCCGCAATTGCCGTTTGGTTCATCAGTCCGGTCCGTGCCGCTGAGGTCTGCTGGGTGGACCCGACGGAGGGCTCCTTGGTATGTCAGGACGATGGTGTGATCACCGATCCTGGTTCGCCGGGAACGGATCCGTGGGTGATCCCTGATTCGGGTGGGCTCCGGTATCTCTACGAAACCACCGATCCGGTGATCGGTGACTGTTACTACTGGTCGAACGTTCCCGGCGGGCTCGACACGTGGGATCCGGCGAATGACGCCGCGGTGATCGGTGTCGTCGTCGGCACACCCGAGTGTCCTCCCGTGGCGGCGGTAGATCCCGAGGCGCGGGCGTGGGAGGTATTCCGTTCGTGGCCTCTCGCCGTTCCCGAGCCGACACTGCAGCCCGTCGGGCATGGGATCACCGGTCTCCCGACCTTCCTCGCGACGAACCAGCCCGAGCCGATCGAGCACTCCGAGGTCCTTCCCGATGGTCGGACGCTCGACGTCAGGGCAGACCTGTCCCGATTGGAGGTCGCGTGGGGAGACGGTGAAACGGCGTCACATGTCCCTGACCACGCCAGTCCGTACCCCGACGGTGCCGTCACCCATGTCTATCGTCTCAAGACCTGCAGCCCCGAGTATCGGACGAGTCATCCTTCCGGTGGCCTCTGCCATCCGACCCTTGAGCACTACTCGATCACGGTGACGTTCGAATGGGTCGGGTCGTACTCGATCGGTGGGCCGTGGGTCGACCTCGGGACACTGAGCCGAACAGCGACCGTGGACTACGACGTCGACGAGGCACGGGGAGTCACCGTCCCCTGAGTCTCGGTGACTCGGAGACGGGGCGCAGGGACGCAGGTAGTGTGCCGGCATGCGTATCGGTCTGATCAATGAACTCCGCGGACGAGTCGCCGACAGCGGTCCACGACCATCGTGGGGTGACATCCATGAACGTGCGGTGACCGCGGAACGGGCCGGGTTCGACATGTTCGTCTACGAAGACGCCTTGTTGTATCGCAGCGAATCGGACTCCGCAGGCGTGTGGGAATCGATGGCGATCTCGGGTGCGCTTGCGGCCACGACATCGACGATCCGGTTCGGGCAATCGGTCGTGAACTCTCCGTATCGCAACCCCGCACTGACGGCGAGTACCGCGGAGACGATCAGCGAGATCTCGGGCGGACGGTACGTCCTCGGCATCGGGGCGGGGAACACGGACGACTACGAAGCCTTCGGTTATCCCGCTGACCATCGCTACAGCCGATTCGCCGAGGCGATCGAGATCATCCACTCGCTGTTGCGAGCCGGTTCATCCTCGGCATCGGGTTCGTTCCATTCCACCGACGACGCCGAACTCGTTCTTCGCGGTTCCGCCGAGGTCCCGATCGTCATCGCCGGCGGAGGTCCGAAGATGCTTCGCCTGGCCGCCCGGTTTGCGGATGCTTGGAACTGGTGGGCCTACGGACAGACGCCAACCGAGGGGGTCGACACCCTGGGACCGCTCATCGCCCAACTCGATGAGGCGTGTGCTGAGCACGGTCGCGACCCTTCCACTCTCGAGAGGACGCTCGACCTGTACTCGGTCGTGGCGCCGGGTCACGATGCCGCCGAATTCGCGGACCAGAAGCCGATATCGGGTTCAGCGGAGGAGATCGCCGCCGGGCTGCTGGTGTTCGAGGACGCCGGTTTCGCTGAGGTCCGCTGCAATGTGCTCCCGCAAACCGTGGACGCCGTTGCGTCGATGGCGGACGTGGTCGAGCTGGTACATCGGGGCTGACGACCCGGTCTGACGTGCGCTACGGCGACAGTCCGCCCGTGAACAGCTTGATCAGGAACGCGACCACAATGAACGCCATGAGGATGGCTACGGCGATCGAGGTCACGGGTCTCATGCCGCTGAAGATAGTGAGTGCACACGGATGACCAGCATCACGTTCTATACCAGGCAGGGTTGTCCTCTCTGCGAGGACGCATTCGCCATCCTCGAACCGATCGCACGGAAGCGAGGGCAGACGGTGGATGTCGTCGACATCGATCTCGATCTCACTCTGCTCGAGGAGTACAACGATCGGGTCCCCGTCATCTCGATTGACGGCAGCGTCGTTGCCGAAGGCGCCATCACCAAGGCCGACATCAAGCGGGCGATACCGCGCTGACAGCCGTTGGGAACGCTATGCCCCGGCGTTGACGACGCGTTCGATGGCCTTGTACACGTGTTCGGACATCTTCGCCTCGTCAGGGTCGAGGAGGTTGGCCATGACCTTGAGTGTCCATTCCATGAGCGGCTTTGATCGGAGGCCGACGGTTGTGAGTGACTTCATCACCGTGGGGTTGCCGATCGCCTTGACGAACACGCGGGCAACCCTGTGGTAGTCGCCGTAGGTCTCCTCGAGTTCGAGAGCGTACGCCGTGAGATCGGAGTCGCCACGAGCGGCGGCGTCGGCGATGTGACGAGCGGCCATGCGTCCCGTTTCGTACGCGTAGTCGATACCTTCGCCGTTGAACGGATTGACTGCACCGGATGCGTCGCCGATGAGGAGCCAGTTCCGGCCGACCTTCGGCCCGACGGATAGGCTCATCGGGAGCTTTCCGCCGATTGGTCGCGTATGCGGGGTGACGTCGGTGACCTTCCAGTGATCGGGCAGGCTCTCGGCGTACGCCTCGAGGATGTGGCTCGTGTTGATGTCCTTCCAGCCCTTGAACGTCGAGACGAGACCCGCACCGACGTTGATCTCACCGTCGCCGAGGGGGAACACCCAGCCGTAGCCCGGCATCGCCCTGCCCTTCTTGTCCCGGATGTCGAGCTGGCTCTCGATGAACGGGTCGTCCGAATTGGGGCTCTCCCAGTACGCACGGACGGCAAGACCGTACGGGTAGTCCTTCCGGCGGGCGGCGCCGATCCCCCGACCGAAGCGCGAGTTGGAACCGTCGGCGACGACGACAAAGTCCGGGTGCACGATGCGTTCGCCGTCGGAATTGGTCAGCGAGACACCGGTGACGAGGTCGTTCTCGATGATCGGCTTCGCTGTCGTTCCTTGTTCGACCTTCGCACCCTCTGCCTCTGCAAGGCCAGCCACTGTCCCGTCGAGGTCAGCCCGTCGCATCGTGGCGCCCCAGTTCGGGTACACCGAGTGTTCCGGCCATGCGAGTTCGATCTCAAGGTCGCCCGCGTACGATCGCAACCCGGAGATGCGGTGGAGGTCGAGTCCGTCGAAGTCGAAACCCATGTCGAGCAACTGGTGGATCGCACGAGGAGTCAACCCGTCTCCGCAGGCCTTCTCGCGTGGATAGCGCTTCTTCTCGACGAGGTGGACGTCGATACCGTTCCGGGCGAGCCAATACGAGGCTGATGCGCCTCCCGGGCCACCACCGACGACGAGCACGTTGGGTTCTGCCATGGGTGGGAGGGTACCGCTGATGCCGTCGGTTGCTGCTTCCGTGCAGCGAGCATCCGGTCAGCGGTTCGGGCGACTCAGCGGGTCAGGAACCCGCGGCCTCGACGGTTTCGCCGCCTTCGTCGACCAGGAGCCCACAATCGATCTCGGCTTCCTCGAGCGGTTCACCACCGAATTGGACACGCTCGTAGAGTGCGACCTCGGCGATCTGGACCGGATCGAGTGTCGTTCCGAATCCCGGCATCAGTCCGATCCCGCCGACCGGGGTGTCGTTGGCCCCGTAGGTCGGATCCGGCCAGCCGGCCGTACCGAGGGTTATCCATTCGATCTGGTCGGAGCACGACCCTGCAGGGAAGGTCTCGAGGATCGCACCGCCTGCGAACGCAGGTCCAGCGCCTCCGGAACCGTCCGCGGAATGGCATGCCTGGCACTGGGTGTAGATCGCTGCCCCGTTCGCAAAGAAGTCGATGTCCGCTGACCCGTACGCCGAGCCGTTGCAGTTCACGGCGTCGCCGGTCACCGGGTCGACCAGGAGCTGACCACCCGTCCCGCAGTCGGGTCCGTTCGGTGTCATCAGGATGTATGTCACGGCGAGCAAGGGGATGATCAGGAACGCTGCAGCGAGCCACTTCGGGTAGCCGCCGACCGGAAGCGGCTCTTGGGGTGCTTCCTCGGTGTCGTCGTCTTCGACCGAAGGCTCGATGACCTCGATCTCTTCGTCAGCCGCGTCTGCGGCAGCAGGCTCGTCAGCTGGCGCCTGCGCCGCGGGAGCGGAAGGTGCTTGCGCTGGTTCCGCGGATGCCGATACGACGGAGGCGGGGTCGACTCCGGCCCACTCTGCGAGGACACTCTCGAGCGGTTCGCCGGTCTTCTTGGCCCGCGCTTCGGCGGAGCGTTTGGCCAGGGCCGCCGGCATGCCCTTTGCCTCGGCGACCTTGTCGAGCAGCTCGTCCATACCGATTGCCGCCGCCGCAGCAGCAGCGGGTGCTGCCGCGGGTGCGGCCGCGGGCGGTGCAGCCGGTTCCGGTGTGGCGTCGTCGGTCGAGCCGATTGGGGCAGGGTCGATACCTGCCCATTCGGCGAGGATCGACTCGTAGGACTCTCCAGTTTCTTTCGCCCGTGCCTCAGCCGACCGCTTGGTGAGGGACGCTGGCATACCGCGTTCCTCGGCGACCTGCTCGAGCAAGGCGTCCACGGATATGGCCGCTCCGGCAGCAGCAGCGGCAGCCGGTTCGGGCGTGGCCGGCGCTTCGGCAGGCGCTGCCGGCTCCGGTGTTTCTGCTGCCGGTTGAGGCGTTGGATCGTCTTGCTCGGACGGCGCTTCCGCTGCTTGAGCTTTCAGATCGTCGAGATCGACATTCGCCCAATCGGCCAGGATCACGGCAAGCGGAAGTCGTGCGTTCTTGGCTCGCGTCTCTGCCGATGAGCGGACGAGCTTTTCCGGCATCCGCTTGGCCTCAGCAGCGAGCTTGACGAGATAGTCATCGGTGATCTCGCTGGGGACCGCGCTCTGAGCCGTTGGCGATGCAAGGGATGGGGCGGCTGTGTCGCCTTCATCGGCGGCAGGCGTGCTCTCGGACTCGGTCGACGCTTCCACTGGTGCGCTGTCCGTGTCAGACTCACCGGCCCACTCGCGGAGCACCGCTTCGAGTGTCGTTCCCGTCTCTGTGGCCCGTGCCTGAGCGGAACGTTCGACGAGCGATGCGGGCATGCCCCGCAGCTCGGCAACTTTCTTCAGGAGTTCTTCCATCGCCTACCTCAACGATTCGATGTAGCGAACAAGGGCTTCGATGTCGTCCGAGGAAAGGTAGTCGTATGCGGGCATCGTCGACCAAGGGCGTGCGGTCTGCGGATCGCGCAGGTGGGCGGCGACGGCGGCGGGGTCGAATCCCTCGGTGCTCGCGATGTGCATCAGATCGGGCCCGAATCGCACGGCGCCGACCAATGCCGGGTTCTCGTGCACGTAGTCGCCCGGCTGGCTCACGGGGCCGAGTCCGACATCGGTTCCGACGGGGCGCACCGATTGCGTGTGACATTCCGCACAGCCTTCGGAGATGTAGACGTTGCGACCCGCGGCCTCTTCGGAACCGCTCGGGTAGTCGCGGAGCGTATCACCGAGCAGCGTGGCCTCGGTGTTCGCCGGGTCGACTGCCGGGAACACGCCTGTGAAGAGACCTGCGAAGAGGAACACGACAACGGCTCCGACCGTGAGGCGTCCCCAGTTCGGTGCCGGCATCTCGCCCTCGAACTGGAGGTCGTACTCGATCGCCCCTGAGGCGGACGGCAGCGACTGTGGGGACGGCTTTGTCGCCATCCGTCCCAGGTACACCAACTGAGCTACGAAGAACAGGACGAGCGATACGGCAGTGATCCACAAGAACGGTTCCGAGGATTCGGTGGTGATCTCCCACGCGGGGCCGACGTTGGCATACGTCTCCGACACCGGTCCGGCTGCCCACGAGAACCCGACCACGATGCCGCCTCCGACGGTACCGACGATCATTCCGGCAAGACCAGCGACGCTCCAGGCGAAGTGCGTCGACGAACCCGAGGCCCGACCCCCTCGCATCAACGTATGTGTCGTGAACAGCGCGAAGGACGCGACGCCCCCGATCATCAGGAGGTCTCTGCCGGTCATGACCGTCGTGCCACCGATGACCGCACTCAGCGACCGGTAGGTGACGAGGAAGTTGACGACCGTCAGGCCTGCAAGTGCCGTGATCGTGACCACGCCGTAACGCAACGTGCCTCGGTCGCCGATGTCGTTGACGGATCCTTTGAGCATGAGACCGAGATCTGTCGCGATCGCAAGGAGGGGTACGAACGCTGCGATCGCCATCGCAACGCCGAGTGTTTCATACCAGTCGGGGGCCGCTGAGTAGATGAGTCGCGTTGCACCCATGGATCCCCACACAAGGGCGAGCGACCAGAAGCCCGGGGCTGCCAGCGGGCGAGGTTCTGCCGGATCGCTGCCGGTGAGTGTCGTGGCAGCGTGATAGAGGAGTCCGACGGATGTGACGATCACGAACAACCCGACGATCCCCGCCTCGGCGAATGCTGCTTGGATCGATCCGCCGATGCCGCTCATCGGAGGAATCAGACTCACCAAGCCTGACAACGCGAGCCACCATGCTCCGGCCGTGAGGTACCACGCGGTCGCTCCGAGCCCGCTCTCGGATTTCCGAGCGGTCGCGGAAATGGCGAGCGCTGCGAGGATGAATCCTGCCACCGTGATCGCACGTGCCCACAGGGGTGCCTCGAAGCCCGAGATCCCCGACTGAAGCCCGAACAGGATCCCGAACGCTCCGGCGACGGTTCCCACGATGAGGAGCAGGAGGGCGGCGCTTGCGAGCGGCTTCCTGCGCAGTTCGCTACCGGTGGACCGGCTGATGGCATACATCGATGCACCGAGCAGTCCGGTGATCACCCATCCGTTGAGGAGAATCGATCGACCCGCGGGTGCGAGTCGTCCGTTGGTGAGATAGTCGACGCCGCCGAGGAATTCGGGTACGACGTTCTGGAACGACGCGAGCGCCACGACGGCGAGCCCGAGGACCAGAAAGAGCACAGCCACAATTGCGTAGATGACAGAGGTGCCTGAGACCTGGGGTTCTGTGGCCTCGTTCGGGGAATCACTCGTCGAGGTTTCGGCGGTCACGCTTGAAGCGTCCTCCTGCATGCGGTCATCTGCCTGCCGACTTTCGGCGCTGGCAACTCTAGCCGTGCGTGCGATGACACCTGTATTCGGTATCGAACAGCGGTATTCGGCATCGAACAGCGCGTCGCGCGGATTCCCGACACAGGTTGCCGTGCTGACATCCGGGAACTCCGAAACCGGAAGTCGCAACCCGGCACAGTCGCATGATTATCGGAGAGTTCACAGGCTGCGTAGAATGACAAACGTGACCGAGGAAACTGTGTTGAACGAACGGAAACGGCTCGCCATCGGGTACCTGACGATGCTCGTCGGTCTGATCGTGACAATCGTTGCGTCTGTGGCCGTGCACATGATGGAGGCGCCCGAGTTCGACGAGTTCGGTAACGAGCTCTACTCGTTCGTACCGCGGGGCTGGCTCCCCGTCACGATGGCCCAGCTCGTTGCTGTCACCGGTGTGATGATTCTCATGGGCGGCATGTGGTTCGCCCACATCCACCTCAGGAAGATGACGTGGTCCAACGCGATGCTCGGGGCGCTTCTGTTCTCCGCCCTCATGCTGATTCTGTTCGCTGTCATCCCGAACCAGTTCCTCACCCTGGCCCAAGGTCCGCTCGACTGGTCACCTCAGAAGATCTTCGTGACCGTGCCGTCGTTCCTGGTTCTCGGAAACACGATCCAGATTTCATACGCAGCGCTCAAGGACATGTTGCTCCAGGGCTACGTCGTCACGATGCTGATCGGTATCCCGGTGCTCATGTATCAGATCCAGGAACGATCGAAGAAGGCCAAGAACACGCCTCCACCCACGCCGGTCTCCGACTACGGGCGCCCGCTCCGGGCGTCGACCAACGGTGCCGCGACGAACGGCGTTTCGACGAACGGGAGTGGGGTGTAGCCATGGCGAAGGAAGTGTGGCTTGAGACCCCGCCGATGCGAGATGACTATCAACTTGCAATCGTCGACACGGAGTACATGACCGCGGCCGTTAAGCCGAAACAGTTCATCCACATCAACGAATCAGAATGCATCCTGTGCGCAGGGTGTGTCGACATCTGCCCCTGGAAGTGCATCCACTTCCTGTCCACCGATATCGTCTCCGAATCGTTCGGAGTCGAGAACCCGAGTGAGAAGGAAGAGAACGGGGCCATTTTTGTCATCGACGACACCGAGTGCACGAGGTGCAAGTTGTGTGTCGATCGGTGTCCGACGAACGTCATCACCATCGGCAAGTTCGGTGGTTCATTGGCGGAGGCATCGGAACAGTTCGAGGTAGCCCCCTGGGAATATGACACCGGTGCACGGGACGCAGAGCCGACGGGCAAGTCCTACGGCGTGCGCTGGTAGCGAGAAGGAGAAAGCGTGGCGAACGGAGACGGGAAGAGCGGCGGTCTGAAGACTGCTGTGTCCGGGATGGGTAGCCATCTCCGGAATTCCCAGGTGTGGAATTCGATCTTCCGCCCGGGTTCGCCCATGCGCGCAGACGGCGGGGACTCACCTCGGAACCGTGCCTACGTCGTCATGAACAACGTGCTCTATCACCTCCACCCTGTGAAGGTGAAGCGTCACGGTGTGAAGGTTTCGTACGTCTTGTGTCTCGGTGGGCTCAGTTTCTTCCTCTTCATCATCCTGACAGTGACCGGCATCTTCCTGATGTTCTACTACCGCCCGACTTCCCCACAGGCATATTTCGATCTCCAGGCTCTCGCGACCGATGTCGCGTTCGGTCAGCTGGTGCGCAACATGCACAGATGGGGCGCTCACCTGATGGTGCTGACGGTGTTCCTCCACATGACCCGAGTGTTCTATCACGGTGCGTACAAGCCACCGCGTGAGTTCAACTGGGTCGTCGGGATCATCCTGTTGCTCCTCACCCTGCTGCTCTCGTTCACCGGCTACCTCCTCCCGTGGGACCAGCTTGCGCTCTGGGCCGTGACCGTCGGATCGAACATGGCGTCGTATACGCCTGTATTCGGGGAACAGGTGACTTTCGCGCTCGTTGGCGGGGTCCAGATCACCGCGGACACGCTTCTTCGTTGGTATGTGCTGCACGTCTTGTTCCTCCCATTCATCATCACCATCTTCATGGCCGTCCACTTCTGGCGGGTCCGCAAAGATGGCGGCATCTCCGGACCGCTGTAAGGAGTACGTGTGGCACAGCTACCAGACAATCTCTTGAAGCGAGCGGCCGAGGCGAGAGCCAAGGCCGAGGGTCGACCTGTCGACGAGGTGCTTGCAGAGATGAAAGGTGAACCGGCTCCTGCCGCTGCCGCCCCTGCACAGCCGGCTGCTGCGGCTGCCGCCCCGGCGAACGGTGGTCCGGTGCGTGACCTCGACGCTGAATCGAGTCAATACGGAGTCCCGAGAGGACTCCTCGAACGCGGCATGTTCGCACGAGCGCGCAAGGACGGGACACCGGTCCCGGCCATGGCCGGCGCTCCCGCAGCCGCCGCGCCAGCGGCCTCGGGCGGTGGGGGAGCGGCACCCGCAGCTGCCCCAGCTGCACCATCCGGTCCTCCGCCGGGCGTCAGGACCCAGCGCCTCCTCACGGTCGTCAAGGCGAACGCGATCCAAGGCACGACGAAGGAACCGGCAGACAAGGTCAATGTGTGGCCGCACCTGCTCGCCATCGAGTTCGTTGCCTTGCTTGCGATGCTTGCACTCCTCACGCTGATGTCGGTGTTCATCGACGCGCCGCTGCTCGAGTTCGCAAACTTCAACGAGCAGCCGAACCCTTCGAAGGCGCCGTGGTACTTCCTCGGTCTCCAGGAGCTGCTGGCCTACTTCGACCCGCAGGTCGCTGGCGTCATCGTGCCGGGATTCGGGCTCGCCGCTCTCGCATTCATCCCGTACATCGATCGGAACCCGTCGGTCCGTCCGTCGGACAGAAAGTTCGCAATCTCGATCTTCACCGTGTTCGTGATGTCGGCTTCGATCCTGACGATCTTCGGTTCGTTCTTCCGAGGCCCCGGATTCAACTTCACGTTCCCATGGCGTGATGGCATCTTCTTCGACGACCTAAAGACGATTCTCGAATGACAACGACCACCTTCATATTCATCCTGATCGGTGCGGGCGTGCTTGCCGCAGTCGGAATCATCGCGGTCGCGATGCGGCGATCCGAGTCGGAAGGCGCCGCGTCGCGTGCCGAGTTCGACCGGAAGGCGATCAAAGCCGATCGCGCCCGTAGGGCCCTGAAAGCAGAGGCGGCCGCAGGCGAGAGCGATGACGGCGGCGCCGTCGCGACCATGGTCAAGGCCCCAGCGCCCTTTGAGGACGACGCTCCCAGAGTCGAGGTGACATCTGAGGAACTCGGGGTAACGCGCCGCAAATTCTTCAACAGAGCGCTCGGAGCCGTCTTCGGTCTGTTCATGCTGCAGTTCACCCTCGCAAGCCTTGCGTTCATGTGGCCGAAGTTGAAGGGTGGTTTCGGTACCCCGATCAACGCAGGCAAGGTCTCGGCACTCAAGACCGAGGTCCTCCAGGGCGGAACCATCGTCCCAAGATTCGTGCCTGCGGCCCAGGCGTGGGTCGTGCCGTTCGAGATGGCGAAACTCCCCGGGTCCTCCTTCGAGGCGTTCCCGTTCGTGGTTGCCGGAGGAGACAACGACGGAGTCGGCTTGATGGCGCTTTGGCAGCGTTGCGTCCACCTCGGATGTCGTGTGCCAGCGTGCGGCCCGTCGCAGGGCTTCGAATGCCCGTGTCACGGCTCGAAGTACAACGCCCACGGTGAGTACAACCAGGGTCCAGCTCCTCGCAACCTTGACCGCTTCGAGGTGAGCGTGAACGACGCTGATGATTTCATCATCAACACGGGCAACATCGTCCAGACCTCACGGGCGAAGGTTGTGACGATCGCATACCCGCAAGGACCCTTCTGTGTTTGATCCCACCGTGTTGACCGCACTCGGTCTCATCCTCGCGACCGAGGAGGAAGAAGCTGTCTCCACCGGCGGTGGCGTCGGCATGGGTGCGCTGGTCCTCACCCTCGCCGTTGTTGTCCTGCTCGCCTGGATGGCCTACCTCTTCCTCAATACGAGGCAGAGACGCGCCGCAGCGAACGAGGCCCTGCCGCCGAACATGTCGCAACCGATCTCGGACGAAGAGCTCGAGAACACGAAGCTGACGAAGGTTCTGCGCGCCGCGCTCTTCGGCTCCATCCTCCTGGCCATCGTCTTGCCGTGGTATGCCGTCAACGAACCGGACCGTCAGGCCACCGCTGCCGAGACGATCGCTCACGAGGACGCCGAAGCAGGTGAGCATTGGTACAGCCTCGACGGGTTCCAATGTGTCACCTGTCACGGTCCCGGGGGTTCCGGCGGTGCGACGGACTACGTCGAGGATCGCTCCGGTGTCACGGCCTCGTGGAAGGTCCCTTCGCTCAACGACGTGTTCTATCGGTACACCGAGGAAGAGGTCGCGCAGTGGATCATCTTCGGACGCGCGGGCACCCCGATGCCGGCCAACGGGCTCGAGGGTGGCGGTGCGATGACCGTTCAGGAGGTCGATCAGGTGATCGCCTACCTCCAGTCGATCCAGCTCCCCCAGAACGAGGCGCTTGCGAAGGCCGAGAGCGCAGCCGAGCTCGCTGTCGCAGCGATCCAGGGCGGCGAAACCACCACCCAGAGCCTCATCGACACCCAGCAGGCCAAGATTGACGACGTGCTCGTCGCCCCGAGTCAGCTCGCAGTCGTCGGCACCTTCCCTGATGACATACGCGATGTGTTCCAGGCGCCCGAGACCTGTACCGAGGAATCGGCCGCGATCGTGTTCGTCACCTGCGACAACCCCGCTCCGGACGCAGACCGTGACGGACTGTCCGATGCCGCCGAAGCTCAGCTCACGGCGATTGCAGCAGCTTCCGTCGAGGCACTCCCGAACGCGGACCCAGCGTCGATCGCCGTCTACGAGTTCTCGTTCGACCCCTTGAACGCGTTCACGAACGAAGACCCCGAGGTCAACGTTCCGCTTCCTGACCTCGACTCTGCCCAACTGTTGCTGAGTGCCCTCGACACCGAGGTGTTGTTGCTCAACGTCACGGTCGACCGCGCCGACGCGTTCCTCGTGGACCTCGATTTTGGGTTGGAGTTCCTGCTCCATGCCGCAGATTCACAATTGTGGGATGTCGACTTCGA
>CAYTWC010000030.1:0-13044 GCA_964441975.1 uncultured Acidimicrobiaceae bacterium
CGGATCCGTCCACCGGAACGGATACCGTGATACAAGGACTCAACAGCGTTCCGGCGGAGGATCGCCCGACGACTCGTCAGGTGAACACCGTTCACCTCGCCTGGGATGTCATGCTCGGGCTCGGAACCTTCCTGCTCCTCCTCTCGCTTTGGTACGGCGTGGTTTGGCTCTTCAGACGCGACATCCCCAAGAGCAAGGTGTTCATGGTTCTTGCAGCCAGTTCGGGGGTGTTGTCGATCATCACGATGGAGGCAGGGTGGATTGTCACCGAGGTCGGTCGACAACCTTGGATCGTCTACAACCTGATGCGGGTCGAGGACGGCGCGACAGCGAATACGGGCGTGTGGGTGACGTTCGTCGGCATCCTCGTCTTGTACGCTGCCGTCGGAGTCACGACGATTCTGGTCCTTCGTTCGATGAGCAGACGTTTCCGTGAATCGGAGCAGGGTGTTGCCGATCACGAGGTTCCATACGGTCCGGATGCGCCGATAGCGACGGGCGGCGCACGGGAGTCGGCTGATGATTGAGCTGGTGGCCGCGGTGCTACTCATCGCTGTGGCGATCTACACCGTGACGGGCGGTGCTGACTTCGGGTCGGGATTCTGGGACCTGATCGCTGGTGGCGACAGGAGAGGGGAGCGACCGCGAGCAGTCATCGAGAAGGCAATCGGTCCGATTTGGGAAGCGAATCATGTGTGGCTCGTGTTCATCTTCGTCGTTCTATGGTCCGCGTTTCCTGAGGCGTTTGCCTCGATCACCCTGACGCTCTTCGTTCCCCTGACGATCGCAGCGTTCGGCATCGTGCTCCGCGGAAGCGGGTTTGCGTTCCGTAAGGCGACCGAACGGCTGGGGTATAGGCGGGTGTTCGGAGGCGCGTTTGCGATCTCATCCGTGATCGTTCCGTTCTGCCTCGGAGCCGTGGTCGGGTCTGTTGCATCCGGGAGAGTCCCCGACGGCGGTGTGGCGGGTGATCCGATATCGAGCTGGCTGAACGCAACGAGCATCGTCGCCGGTCTGCTCGCGCTGACAGCGTGCCTCTTCGTCGCCGCCGTGTATCTCGCGTACGAGTCGGTCAAGTTGGACGACCACCGGATGGCCGAGTACTTCCGAATACGAGCGTTCGTGGCGAGCGCTGCCGCCGGCGTGATGTCCGTCATCGGCATCCTGGTGTTCCGGGCCGAGGACCCATACCTCTATGACGGGCTGACGTCACGCGCCCTTCCGTTTGTCGTCCTTGCCGTCGCGGCCGGGACCGGATCGCTCATCCTGCTCACGAGGACCTTGCACCGGGGAGCGCGGTGGTCAGCGATCGTCGCTGTTGTGTCATTGGTCCTCGCGTGGGGAGCTGCGCAGTGGGACTACGTCCTCCCCGAGACCCTCACCATCTCGGAGGCCGCTGCACCCCGTGGCACACTCCTGGCTCTTGTGGCTGCGACAATCGGTGGGCTGCTGATCGTGCTGCCCGGATTCCTGTTGCTGTACCGGCTTGAACAGAAGGGTTTGCTGCCTGACGAAGGTGTGCCAGAAGAGCAGTGAGGTCGGGGTCGATGCCCGACGACGTCTACGCTTGTCGCCGTGACGGTCCTCTTCTTCTTCATCTCGACGACCGTATTGCTCGTGACCATCACCGCGGTGCGGCCCCCGTGGACCAACAAACCTGCCGTGCTCCGACCGCCTTGGCTGCCGGTCATGCTGGTCAACGAACTTGCCCCTTTGATTCTGTGTGTGGTCGCGGTGCTCGCGGCCGTTGCCCTCGCGCTTGGGACGTTTGCGGGGTCCCTCGGCATGCTCAGCCTGTGGATGACGGTGTGTTCGGTCGGTTTGCTCATCTGGATGATCGTTCGTTCCGCACGCACGGGCGCCACGATGCGTCGGGCTCTCGGCACTCGCGGCCCGGCGGATCGAACCGTGGGGGTCAGCTGGGTCGACGCTTTGTGGCCATATCCATACCGGCTGCCGTCCGATGGTGTCATGACCGAGAATGTCGAATACACACCGGGATATGCGCTCGATGTCTATGCGGCTCGGGTCTCGGGTCGCGTTGGAGCAGCGCCAGCGATGCTCCATGTGCACGGCGGGTCATGGAGTGGCGGGGATCGACGCCAACAGGCTCGACCGTTCATCCACGAACTGGCACGCCGTGGATGGGTGGTCGTGAGTATCGACTACCCACTGGTCCCCGAAGCAACGTTTCCCGAGCCTCTGGACGCCATCCACCACGCTTTTGCTTGGCTGAGGGACAACGCGACATCATTGGGCATCGACCCTTCGTTGATCCACGTAACCGGAGGATCGTCGGGTGCGCACCTCGCCGCTCTTGCCGCCCTCACCGATAGAGACCGCACGATTGATTCGGAGCCGGCGTCTGCCCCCATTGCCGGTGCCGTCACGCTCTACGGTGTCTATGACCTGCTCAACCGTCGCGGCAATCGCGATGACTGGCCGATCATCCCCCGTGGCCTGATCAAGGCGGATCCCACGAGCGAGCCGTCGAAGTTCACCGTCGCATCGCCGATCGACCGTGTCCACCCCGATGCGCCCCCCTTCGTGGTCATCCACGGTGACCACGATTCGCTGGTTCCCGTGACGGAATCCGTGTTCTTCGTCGAGGCATTGGAGCGAACCTCCACCAACCCTGTCGATCTGATCAGGCTGAAGGGGGCGTCCCACGCCTTTGACGCGCTTCCATCGATCCGGACGCAGATGATGGTGCAGGCGGTCGCCGATCATTTGGACGCCCGTGTCGAGGCGAAGATCGAATCCCTCCGCGGCGATCCAGACTGACGACAAGGCTCGCCGTGGAACCGGTTTCGGAAGGGTCGATGCGACCTGCTACCCGGTCATGTCCGTGGTCGCAGGACCCGGACCCAACTCGTCCGCGGTCCCGAGGCCCGACCATCGTGCGAGTTCTGCCTCAAGGTCCAGCCGCTCGATCGGTGCGGTGTTTGCGAACGCGCCCCATTCGTCGTGCGGGAGCATCCACATCACCTCGAATTCGTTGCCGTCGGGATCGGCGGCGTACAGACTCTTGGTCGCACCATGGGATGATTCACCTCCGAGGGCACCGGCTTCGAGAAGCCGCTCCCGGATCGCGGCAAGTTGGTCGATCGTGTCCACCTGCCACGCAAGGTGGTAGAGCCCGGTGGTGCCTCGTCTGGCCCTCGGTGCGGAGTCGCCGATGCCGAAGAGACCGAGGTCATGGTGGTTGTCCGAATCGTCCGCTCTGAGGAACACCGCGTTGGCTCGGGGTTCACGTACGACGATCTCGAAACCGAGAATCTCGGTGTAGAAGCGGGTTGCGATATCGATATCGGAAACGAAGAGCACCGCATGATTGAGTCGTCTGATGCCGGTCATGCTGATGCAACCTCGCCGTCAGCTGCTTGGGTCGTGACTGCTTGGGTCTGCGTCGTGCGGGTCGCCAGTGCGCCGTCTGCCCGGACTCCGTCGGTCTGGATGACGATCACCGTCCGTCCGACATGGACGGGGTGCGATCGGAACGTCACATCCTGCTTCCGGACAGCACGGAAGAAGCTCGTGTTCGAGTCGACGGTTGCCGTGGTCGCTCCCTCCGGGAGATTCAAGTAGGCGGTCAGAGCCCCGACCGTGTCGGCGACGGCCATGAGATAGCCTCCGTGGAGGACGTCACCCGCCGTGCATCGATCCGGGGCCCAATGCACCAGGGCCTCCACCTTGTCGGGAGTCGCGTTGGTGATCCGCACTCCGAGCTGTTTCGCGAAGGGCATGCTCGCATGCGCCCTCTCGGTCATCTGTGCGCCGTTCTCCGATGCCATGACCGGAGTCTAGGTTTTCGTGTCGCGAGGAGTGACGCGTGACTGGCGCGCCCTGCGTCTAGGTCTGTTGCTTGGTGACGTCGACGACGGTCGCATCCAGCGCCTCGGCGAGATCGTCGCCCTGCATCGTCAGCGATGCTCCGTGTTCTCCGGCGCCGATGGAAACGGTCGATGCGATGAGTCGTTCATCGAGAACGACAGGAAGCTTCGCCTTCGCGCCGAAAGGGGTGATCGTCCCCCGCACGTATCCCGTGACCGCGAGTGCTTCCTCGGCATCAGGCATCGAGAGTCTGCGCTCCCCGAGTACGGATCGCAGTTTCGGCCAATCGATGACACGGTCTCCCGGGACGAGCACGAACACGTAGTCATCGTCGGTGCGCCGCACCACCATCGTCTTGATCACCTTCGCCGGTGGTACGCCCCGGAGCGCCGCGGCCTCGGCGAGCGAATCGACGGGACCATGGGTGAGTGTGACGAACGCGACACCCGTGAGACGCGGGTCTGATTCTGCTGGCAACGAAGGCATGTCGGTCATCTCTTCGATCTTGGTTCCATGGATGCGGAACCGTGCATCGTACGGACTTCTCGCTCGCCGCCCGAATCGGTCGAACTGATTCGACCCGGCGGCGGTGCCCGTAGGGCTTGCATCGCCCCGCTGGTAACGTCGTCGTCGGCGATCAGCGGCGAGCAAGCGGCCGCTCACGACCAGTCTCGCCCGAGCCTCAACATGTCCAATCAGCGTCCGAACTTCATCCTGATCATGCCCGACCAGTTTCGCGGCGATTCCTTGTCGTTGGAGGGCCATCCGGTCGTGATGACTCCGAACATCGACCACCTCGGTGCCAAGGGAGCCCATTTCCGACGTGCATACGCAACCAGCCCGTCATGCATCCCCGCCCGGCGTTCGCTCATGACCGGGACCTCGCCTGCGTCAAACGGCATGGTCGGATTCGAGGAAGGTGTGGAGTGGGACGCCCCTCCGACATTGCCCGAGGTCCTCCGCGACAACGGATACCACACTTCGATCGTCGGACGACACATGCATCTTCATCCACGCCGACGTCGCTACGGCTTCGATGAAATGGTGATCTATCCCGAGGACTACCACCAATACGTGAATGACAACGGTGGCGACGCGGAAAGCACGATGGATCACGGCATATCGCGCAACGGATGGACCGCACGTCCGTGGCACATGGACGAGAAGTTTCACCCTACGAACTGGACACTCACCGAAGCGGAGCGATTCCTTCGACGGCGCGATCCCTCGGCACCCTTCTTCCTGACGATCTCGATCCTCGCACCACACCCCCCGCTCGTGCCACCTGCGTTCTACCTCGAGCGGTACCTCAGACAGGATCTCCCCGAGCCCGCTATTGGTGACTGGGCCGTGCCGCCGCCTGACGGAGGCGTCGGATCGGACCCGGAGGCCGATCAGGTGCACCTCACCGGCGAAGCTCTCCGATCCGCACAGGCGGGCTACTTCGGGTTGATCAACCACATCGACGACCAGCTCGGCCGTCTGTTCCGAGGCGATGCAGCAGTCCTCGATCGCGAGACATTGGACAACACCTACTTCATCTTCACGTCCGACCACGGTGAGATGCTCGGTGACCATCACCTGTTCCGCAAGACATATCCCTACGAGGGCTCGGCACGGATTCCGTTTCTGATCTCAGGGCCGGGTGTTGTCCCTCACCGTGTCTGCGAGCAACCTGTCTGTCTCGAGGATCTCATGCCGACCATCCTCGATCTGGCCGACTGCGATATTCCGCCCTCGGTCGACGGAACGAGTCTGGTCGGATTCCTCACGGGCGAGACCGACGAACTCGATCGTGAGTACATCCATGGCGAACATGCCGCGAGCTACCGCGAGGACCAGGCCAACCACTACATGACCGATGGGATCCACAAGTACGTGTGGTTCTCGCACTCAGGCACCGAGCAGCTGTTCAACCTGGTTGTTGATCCCGATGAGTTGCACGACCTGTCGGACGACCCCGACCATATCGAGTCGATGACGCTGTGGCGCTCACGATTGGTGGATCGGCTTGTGGACCGTCCCGAGGGTTTCACGGACGGTGTCGATCTCATCCCCGGTCGACCACACAATCCGACGCTTCCGCACGTCCACGGCGCGCCTCGGTAGGTACCACCCCAGCGACCCCGGTTGAAGTCTTCACAGTGACATGCGAGGCTGGGCGGCATGAACGAATCGTTGGATGTCCCGGGCGGTCATGATTGGGTGATCCGTACCGCGACGAATGCCGACCTCCCGATCATTCAACGAACCCTCTATGAAGCCGTGACGTGGCGCGGGAAGGACGGGGTACCGCCGGTGGACCAGGCGGTCCAACATCCGGAGATGCAGCTCTACCACGCAGGCTGGGGACGTCCGGGGGACATCGGTGTGATCGCTGAGATCGAAGGTTCACCCGTGGGGGCGGCGTATGGAAGAACGTTCACCGAGGAGGCCCATGGACACGGCTACGTCGACCCCGAGACACCGGAGCTCGCCATTGCAGTGTGGGACGGTGCTGCCGGCCGGGGCATCGGCACGGCTCTGATGCATGCCTTCCACGACACAGCACGCCGTGAGGGTTTCGCTGCCGTCAGTTTGAGCGTGAACCACGGCAATTTCGCCGAGAGCATGTACCGGGCCATGGGCTATGAGGTGCTTGAGGACGACGGCGAGAGCCTTCTCATGATCAGGCACCTCGCGACCTGAAAATTCCCGCTTGCGGACTTGGTCGATTTGGTATCTACTTCCGCGTATGACGACTCCATCGCGGCTCAAGAGACCGTTCTCTCCCGGTGAGAAGGCTGTCGTCATCGTCCAACTGGTCATCGCTCTGAGTGTCGGCGTGGCTGCGATGTTGGACGCAAACGATCCCGACTGGGGTGACCTCCAACGCGTCGTCGTCCTCATGTTGATGAGCATCTGGCTCGGGGGCATCGTGGCGTCGGTCGTACTTGCCCGCATCTTCGACTCGAAACCCGGTCGCGTTGCCATACTCGTGCTTCTTCCCTTCTCGGGATTTGCTGTCCTTGCCGCCTGGACGCTTCTCTCGATCTAGCTTCGATCGCGCCGGCGATACGAGCGGGGGAGGTCGGCTAGCTTTGCGGGCACATGTCAACCGTCTTCAGCCCATCACATTCGCGCCGGCGCCGTCGATCGATGCTGCCCGCCCTCATGCTCGTTGCGGTGGCTGCCGTTGCGGTCGGGTGTCGCTCGCAAGACACGGGTGAGACGATCGTCGTCTCTGCCGCAGCATCACTGGGCACCGTGTTCGAAGAGATGGTGGAGACATTCGAGGTCGAGACACCCGGCGTGAAGGTCGAGCTGAACATCGGAGGATCCTCGAGTCTTCGTGAGCAGATCCTGGGCGGAGCGCCGGTCTCAGTCTTCGCTGCAGCCGACGAACGCGCAATGGACGCCGTCGTGCGTTTCGTCGACTCGGGTGCTCCTGTTGTGTTCGCTACGAACACGATGATCCTCGCCGTCCCACCGGGAAACCCTGCGGCAGTGACGTCGATAGCGGATCTCGCTGACCCGAACCTCTTCGTCGGCCTGTGTGTCGTGCCTGTTCCGTGTGGCGTGTACTCACGACAGGTCCTCGAGAACGCTGATGTCGATGCATCGATCGACACCGAGGAATCCGATGTCAACGCACTTGCTCTCAAGATCGAGTTGGCTGAGATCGATGTGGGCATCGTGTACCAGACTGATGTGAGAGCCAGAGAAGGACGGATTGAAGCGGTGGCACTACCTGCCGACATCAACGTGACGGCGACGTACCCGATCCTCGCGGTCGACGACGAGTCACCCGGGGCGGAAGCGTTCGTCGATTTCGTCCTTTCCGACAGGGGTCGGCAGATCCTCATCGACCACGGGTTTGGGACACCATGAGCGGACGTCGGCAACCAACCCGCACACCGTGGCTGATCGGCATCGTCGCAGCCGCTGGCGTCTTGTTCTTTGCGCTCCCGCTCGTCGGTCTGCTCGTTCAGACACCGTGGCGAGACCTTGGTTCGTTGGTGACAAGCGAGATCGTTCTCGACGCGCTCCGAATCTCGCTCGTTGCGTCAGTCGCCGCAACGCTCATAGCGCTCGTGATCGGGTTCCCCATCGCGTATGTGTTGGCCCGGGTCTCGTTCCCCGGAAAGGCAGTTGTCCGAGCCCTCGTCCTGCTGCCCCTTGTGCTTCCCCCCGTGGTCGGCGGTGCGGCGCTTCTCTTCGCCCTCGGTCGGCGCGGCGTGGTCGGCGAGCCCATCTACGAAGCGACGGGGTTCGTTCTCCCGTTCTCGATCTGGGGCGTCATCGTGGCCGTGACCTTCGTTGCGATGCCGTTCATGGTGCTCACATTGGAAGCAGCCCTGCGCAACGTCGACACCCGTCTCGAGGGTGCCGCTGCCTCACTCGGCGCTGGTCGCTGGACCGTGATCCGGCGCGTGACGGTTCCCATGATCATCCCCGGCTTGATCTCTGGTGCAGCGCTGACGTGGGCAAGGGCCTTCGGCGAGTTCGGAGCGACCGTCACGTTTGCCGGCAACTTGCAGGGCAAGACGCAGACTCTTCCCGTCGCCGTGTTCGTCGCCCTCGAGTCAGCGCGCCCCGTGGCACTCGCAATCAGCCTTGTCATGGTGCTGATCTCCTTCATCGTGCTCATCGCGCTCCGCGACCGTTGGTGGGGCGTCCGAACATGACGGACCTCACATCCTCGATTGCTGTCTCGTATCCATCCGGATTCCGTGTCGATGCCAGGATCGATGTCGAAGCAGGGGCAACCACGGCGCTCCTCGGTCCGAACGGTGCGGGCAAATCGACCATCGTTGCGGCGCTCGCGGGACTCAAGCCGCTCGAGGACGGTTTCATCCGGCTTGGCGCCAGAGTGTTGGATGACCCGGCTGCAGGAGTGTTCGTCCCGGCCGAGGACCGCAGGGTCGGTGTCATGTTCCAGGACACATTGCTGTTTCCCCGGATGACCGTCCGCCAGAACATCGAGTTCGGACCGAGGAGTCTCCGCATGGAGGCAACCAGAGCCCAACGGGTGGTCGCGACGTGGATCGAGCGGCTCGATCTCGGTTCCTTGGTGGATCGGTACCCACACCAGCTGTCCGGTGGAGCGTCGCAGCGCGTCGCCATCGCACGGACGATGGCGATCGAACCTGACATGCTCGTGCTTGACGAGCCGCTCGCCGCGATAGACATCTCCACTCGCGCTCGCATCAGGAGGGATCTCGCTGCGTTCCTGGATGCGTTCGAGGGGCCGGCGGTTGTCATCACCCACGACCCGGCAGGGGCGTTCCTGCTCGCCGATGACATCATCATCCTTGAGGATGGGCGGGTCACACACGCAGGTACACCCGACGACCTCCGGATGCGCCCCCGTACCTCATACGCTGCGGACCTCGCCGGGGTCAATCTCGTGATCGGAAGCGCAACCGCAGGTGCCGTTGACGTCGGAGCGATCACGATCTGGATCCCCGACACTTCGGTCTCGGGGGAAGTCGTGGCCACGATCCATCCTCGGGCGATCGCGCTGCACCGTGAGCGACCGGAAGGATCGGCGCGCAACGTGTGGAAGACACAGGTCCGAGGCGTCGAGGATCACGGGGACACCGTCCGTGTCGCCACAGGTTTGCCGCTCGAGCTGACTGCAGAGGTGACGTCAAGCGGTGCAGCTGCCATCGGGGTCGCCCCGGGAGCACCCCTGTGGGTTTCGATCAAGGCCACCGAGATCAGCGTGCGCGCCCTCGGCGACGATGACGCCGACAAGAGTTCGGAAAGCTCGCCCACGGGCACCCGATAGGCTTGCGACGAGGAGGTATCGAATGGCACGGTGGGGACGGCTGAACACGCGTGGCAACGTCGAGGATCGACGGGGAATGAGTCCTCGGGCTGCGACCATCGGGGGAATCGGTGGCGTCGGTTTGGTCGTGTTCCTCCTGATCTCGTTCCTGGGTGGGGGAGGGGGAGAGTTCGGCCAGGTTCTCGATCAGCTCGCCCAGCCACAGACCGCGGCGCCGTCTGGTCCCCAACCCGAGGAGTTCCAGGGCTCCGATGATTACGAGGTCTTCGTATCGACCGTCCTGGGCTCGACCGATGAGATGTGGGACGCGATCTTCGCGGCGAACGACCTCGTCTACGTCGAGCCGACGCTTGTGCTGTTCCGCGGGTCGACGACATCCCAGTGCGGAGGAGCTCACTCCGCCGTCGGCCCTCACTACTGTCCGCCGGACGAGACGATCTACCTCGACGAGACCTTCTTCGACGAGCTCCAGCGTCGATTCGGTGCCCAGGGTGGCGACGTTGCGGAAGCGTATGTCATCGCACATGAGGTCGGACACCATGTGCAGAACCGTCTCGGGATCATGGCTGACGTACGCAACGCCCAGAGCGGCGTTTCGTCCGAGGAGGCGAATGCGCTGTCCGTGAGCATGGAGTTGCAAGCCGACTGCTTCGCCGGCGTGTGGGCGAACTCGATTCGGGACGCGGGCGTCTTCCTGCCGAACGAGATCGAGGAGGCCATCGATGCTGCGGCCGCAGTGGGGGACGATCGCATCCAGGAGACGATGCAAGGTCAGGTCAGACCAGAGAATTGGACCCACGGTTCGTCGGCACAACGAGTCGAATGGTTCACCCGTGGGTTCGAGTCCGGCGACCCGAGCGTGTGCGATACGTTCTAGACGTCTCAGGTCACGGTTCACACCTGTCAGCTTTGGGTCGGATCCAAGATCCAAGATCCAAGATCCAGGATCCAAAGGTCACCACTTCAACGGTGCACCGACGAACCCCTACCATTGCGTGAATGGGCAGTCTGTCGTTTGCGGAAATCATCACGATCGTTGTCGTGATACTCATCATCTTCGGACCCAACCGGTTGCCCGAATTCGCACGGAAGCTCGGCGAGCTGATGGCAAAGGCCCGTAGGGCGACCTCGCAATTCACCAATGAGCTCTCCGGGGAGTTCTCGGACGCCGCCGACCCGCTCAAGTCCGCCAAGGACGACTACGACGGCATTAAGGATGACCTCAAGAAGGCGGGGTCGGCCTTCGCCGGGTACACGGAGATGCCATCGGTGGACAAGAAGCTGGAGCCTCCGCCTGAGCCGACGGACGATTCGGACCCCGGCGCGGAAACGGGCGAGATCGAGATCATCAAACCGGAAGCGGAGAGCGAATGACATCGACGATGCCATACGCCGAGCACATTGCCGAGCTTCGGAACCGGCTCATCAAGTCGGTCGCGGCCGTCGGCATCGGAACGGTTCTTGCGTTCATATTCAATGAGCAGATCCTGGAATGGCTCGTGGCGCCGTACCAGGAGATCGACCCCGACGCGGCGCTCGCAACGTTCCGGGTCACGGAGGCGTTCAGCGTCGTGATGCGAATCTCCCTGTGGGGCGGTGTGATCATCGCGAGTCCGATCATCACCTACCAGGTGTGGCGGTTCGTCGAACCTGCTCTCTCCCCGAGAGAGAAGCGATGGGTGGTGCCCTCGGTTGCGGTCCTGGCCCTGCTCTTCCTCACGGGAGTCGGTGTCGGATATCTCGCGCTCGAGCGTGGTTTGGTGTTCCTGCTCGACTTCGGGGGCGACGTCCTCCAGCCGGTCATCGGGGCGGATTACTACCTGAAGTTCGCAATGCGGTTCCTACTCGTCTTCGGGGTCGCTTTCCAGTTTCCTGTCTTCTTGTTCGTCGCAGCAGCGTTCGGGGTGGTCAAGAGTTCGTGGCTCCGATCTGAGCGGCGTTGGGCAGCGGTGATCATCCTTGTGATTGCGGCAGTCGTGACGCCGACAGGAGATCCGCTCACGCTGTTGTTCCTGAGCCTCCCGCTCTACCTGTTGTACGAACTGACGATCCTCGCCATCCGGTTCATCCTGAAGAAGTGAGGAGCGTAGAGGGTTGAGCGTGAGCCCTCGACTCTCAACGCTCCACGCTCAACGCTCCACGCTCAACTCTCAAGCGGCCCAAACGTTGCTCTCGACGTGTCGAGGTCCCGGTGTTCCCCCGTGCGCAGGTGACACGCGGCGAGGTGATCAAGATCCGACTGGGCCTGCATGAGCCTTGGGATCGTGACATCGCACACACCCTTCACGGCGATCGGGCATCGTGGGTGGAAGAAGCATCCGCTTGGTGGGTCGATCGGCGAAGGTACCTCGCCCTGGAGGATGGTCCTGTTCCTCGGTCGATCCGGATCAGGTATGGGTATCGCAGAGAGGAGTGCCTCCGTATACGGGTGGAGGGGGTTTCGGTACAGCGAATCACGGTCCGTGATCTCAGCAATCCGCCCAAGGTACATCACCGCAACCCTGTCGGAGATGTGTTCGACGACGGCAAGATTGTGCGCGACGAACAGGAGGGTCAGGTTGAGTTCGCTCTGCAATTCCTTGAGCAGGTTCAGGACTTGCGCCTGGACGGACACGTCCAGGGCGGACACAGGTTCGTCGGCGACAACGAAGTCCGGTTCGAGGATCAGCGCCCTTGCCAGACCGATCCGCTGACGTTGCCCACCGGAGAATTCATGGGGGAATCGGTTGGCGTGGTGACCCTCGAGACCGACCAGTTCGAGCATCTTCTTGACCCGTTCCTGACGTTCGTCCTTGTTCCCGACACCATGGAGGCGGAGACCTTCGGAAATCGAGTTGCCCACTTGGGTACGCGGATCGAGCGATGAATAGGGATCCTGGAAGATGATCTGGACCCGTTTCCTGATCGGCTTGAGCTTCCGGCCCTTGATGTGGGTGATGTCCTGACCGTCGAACACGATGGAACCAGATGTCGGCTCAAGCAGGCGTGTCAGCATGCGGCCGAGTGTCGACTTTCCGCAGCCCGATTCCCCGACGAGGCCGATCGTCTCGCCACGGCGGATGTCGAGGTCCACACCGGCCACCGCGTTCACGGTCGCGACCTGACGCTGCAGTGCCCCTCCTTTGACCGGGAACTGTTTGACCAGATCGCGGATCTGGACCAGCGGGAGGTCACTCATGGTCTTCGCCCTCCTCGTGGTTCGAGGTCGTCGATCCACCACGGAACGAGACCGGTGCGTGCTCTTCCTCATACAGGAAGCAGCGGACTTCGTGGCCGCTGTCGACCTCTATGAGATCGGGCACCTGCTGCGTGCAGATTGCCAGATCGTGTTGCATCCGGGCAACGCATCGTGAGGCAAACCGACATCCGGGTGGCAGGTCGATCAGTGACGGGACAACGCCCGGAATCGTCTCGAGGTTGTCGACTATCGAGCCGAG
>CAYTWC010000031.1:0-12702 GCA_964441975.1 uncultured Acidimicrobiaceae bacterium
CCGGTAGCTGCGTCATGCGGGGAGTATAGGGGGTCGGCAGGCGGCACCGGCATCTTCCTCCACAACCGTGGGGCCGGATTCAATCTGATACAGGGGCATCCGAACGAATACACGCCGGGGAACCGGCCCATGCACACCCTCTCGCCGACCCTCTGGACACGAGGCGGCGCGCTCGATCTGGTTCTCGGAACGCGAGGGGGCGATCAACAGCCGCAGTACCTCGCACAGTTCGCTGCTCACTTCTACCACGCGGGTCTCTCAGCGACTGATGCACAGGCCATGCCGCGTTGGTCGATGCAACAGCCCGAGCCCGGTGTCGACTCGACGCTGACGATCGAACCGCGCTTCTCGGAAGCGATGGTGGTTGGGCTCAGGGACAGGGGACACGCACTCGACGACGGCGAGCGTTGGAACGCCGGGTACGGTCCTGTCTGTGCAATCGACGTCGGTCGTGACAACGCCGCCGCTGCCGATCCGCGGGTGAGCACGTCAGCAGCCCTGGCGTCCTAGCCCACCCGACCTCGACGCAGCGGATTCCGAAGCGGCCCGTCAGGAGTCGGCGAAGAACCCTCTGATGGGAGGCGCTGTCTCTGGTCGCTCTTTCCGTTTGTGCTTTCGGTACAAGCCGATCCCCGCGAACAGCACGGTGAGGACAATGACGCCTATCACGAGGGCGGCTCCCATGATCCAGCCTGTGGTCGGCGTGGTCCGACCGGTCAGCTCCGCTCGAAGCGCCGTCCTCCACTCACCCTCGATTCGCGACCACGTCTCGCCGTCGGTCTCGAGGAGGACATCGGCACCGCACGTCGCAACCGCATAGTCGATGAAGTCGCCGATCGACGAGGCGTTCCGCTCCGGGTCCCAGCGGCGTTCGATGTCCTGCTCGCTCACCGTCCAGTCGACCAGAGACTCCGACTCGAACCAGTTCGCTCCGAGTTGCGAGCGGTGGTAGTACGGCAGCCGTTGGAGCACACGTGCGCGATACCAGTGGGAGATCACGTCTGCGATCGGCTGCGGGAAGGGAGCATTGCCGTTGTTCTGAAACAACGCCTGTTGTGAGATACCGAACGCGAGTGCCGGTGCGACCCAGCCGACGGATCCCTTGGTATCCATCGCGAACAGTGCTTCCTCGAGATCGGTGACGACGTGGAACTGCTGACTGCCGACGCGATACCGGCTGCGATCGAACGATGATTCGTCCCCGACCAGACACACGGTCATGGTCACCGGTCCGATCTCATCGACCACCCATCCGGATACCAATTCGGCCTCTCCGCGGAACCGTTGCGCGATGCCTTGAGGCACGCCGGAACCGTGAATGGATACGGGGCCGTCAGCAATCACGGTCCAGGAGGCTTCGGGATAGCGTTCCGCACAGCTCAGATCGGCGGCCGTCACAGGGGCCGCATACACGCACACCGACAAGACGATGGCACCAGCGAGAGCGACGGACGAAATCCTGAACATGCCCGAAAGATACCGACCAACCCGACACACACCCGACGAACCGGATCGACGCAGACGCCACGATGCCGACGCCCGTCTGCATCCGAGGACGGACCTTGGTAAAAACTGGGACATCGCGGGTTGCTGTTGGTGAGATGTGCCTATACCCTGCCTCCGAGGTCGCACCTCAGGCGACCGGTTCACCTGCCGGGGCGGAGCCCGAAGGCCGGACTTGATCAGGAAAGCGAGATCCACGGAGTCACGTGAGACCGCGAATACCATATGCATATGCTGGCTTGCTGATTGTCGCCCTTGTAGCGGTCATCGGCTTCGCTGCGTTCTCCCCTTCAGGGGACGACGAGGAACCGATTCCGGAACCCGAGGCAGTAGCCGTCAGTGATGGCGCGCCCCAGTTCTCGGCCCGCGTTGCGTCAGCGATCCTCGCACTCCGGGTCACCGACACGAGCCCGACATCGCCGACAACCGCTCCGTCGACCACCCAGGAGCTCGAGACCACGACGACCGAAGAGCTGGTCGCGGCAAACGAGAACATCGACGACACTTCAACGTCCTCCTCATCTTCATCTTCATCTTCATCCTCATCCACCACCCAGGCGCCGACCACCACGACCAAGCCTCGCGACACCACCCCGCCTGCTTTGACCATCACCTCGCCATCGGACGGTGCAACCGTGTCGGACCGCATCGTCACATTCAAAGGGACCGCCGAAGCCGGAGCGAAGGTGTACTCGGGTCCGTTCGACGCGAAGGTCGAAGACGATGGCGACTGGTCCATCAAGCTTGTCGTAGCCACCAGCGGCGAGTCGACGGCCAGGATCACCGCCGAGGATGCTGCAGGCAACACGACAGTGAAAGCCGTGACCGTCAGCTACTCGGCACCGTCGTCCCCTCCGCCACCGAGCCCGACGACGACGGAGGGATCCACTCCGACCACGACCTCCGCCGCGAGCAAGTGGTCGCCGCTCTGGCCTGCTGACGCCGGAGGAAATCGCGACGTCGAGAACTGGCGATCTCTCGTCGCCCAATACTTCCCGGCGGAACTCGTCAACTGCGCACTCAACATCATTCACCTGGAATCCCGAGGGAACCCGCGGGCATGGAACCCGAACGGCGCCGGATTCGAAGGCCTGTTCCAGCATCACAGTGGCTACTGGAAGGGCAGAGCTGAAGCAGCGGGCTTCAAGGACAGCAACGGGCTCCACGCGACCCCGTACAACGCGGAGGCCAACATCGCCGCTGCCTGGCAGATCGCCCAATACTCCTCGCCGTGGAACCGGCCGTGGTCGGTCGACCCGACACGCGGTCCATTGGAGTGCACACCGTAGGACTGCGTATCATGTGGACGTATGAACCACACGATCAAGAACGTGATCCGATTCGCAGGCGTCGTTGCAGGTTTGGCCGCTGCGGCTTGGGCCCTTCGCGACCGGATGCTTCCGGACCCACAGCCGCCGTCCGAGACCCACGCACAATTCCGGTCCGGTACGGTCGTTGCAGGTGACGACCTGACCGAGATCAAGGGGATCGGTCCTGCCTTCGCGGCTCGCCTCGCAGATGCCGACATCACCACGTTCGAGCGTCTCGCATCGAGCGATGCCGCGACCATCGCCGAGATCGCGAAAACCACCGAAGCCGTCGCAAAACGCTGGGTTTCCTCCGCCGCCGAACGTCAATAGCGTGGTGTACCTCGCAGAACCCGAGCAACTCGGAACACTGCTCCCCGACGAGCCGCGCTACCGAACCGACCAGCTCACCGAATGGCTGTACAGACACCCCGTGATGACTGCCAAGGAGATGACGAATCTTCCGTCAGCCTTGCGATCGACAATCGGCGACGACCTGTGGCCGTTCAGCGTCGAACTCGAACAGATAGGTGACGACGGGGCGACCCGCAAGTGGCTCTTCCGCTGCGACGACGGCTCTGCGATCGAAACGGTCCTCATGGGCTACCCGAACCGCACCACCCTGTGCATCTCGTCACAGGTCGGCTGTGCGATGGGCTGCACATTTTGCGCGACCGGACAGTTCGGGTTCGACCGCCATCTCATGGCCGGAGAAATCGTCGCCCAGGTTGCCTACGCCAACGCTTTCCTCGCCGCCTTCCCGCTTCCCAAGAGTCCCGAGCGGGTGACCAACGTCGTGTTCATGGGAATGGGTGAGCCACTGGCCAACTACAAACACACACGCGAGTCCATCAGGCGCATGATCGACGTGATGGGCATGTCGGCCCGGTCGATCACCGTCTCGACCGTCGGCTTCGTCCCCGGAATGCGGAAGTTGATCGATGAGCCGTGGCCGGTCAACCTGGCCGTGAGCCTGCATTCGACGATCCCGTCGGAGCGAACCAAGCTCGTCCCCATCAACGACCGCTATCCCATAGAAGATGTCGTCGAGGCTGCGAAGCGGTACTACGAGGCCAAAGGTCGTCGCGTGTCGCTCGAGTGGACCCTGATCGCCGGCGAGAACGACTCGGACGACGAGGCCATCGGGCTTGCCCGGATCGCCAGAGAGATCCACGCCCATGTCAACGTCATCGCACTGAACCCGACGCCGCTCAGCATGGACCAACCCCCCGATCGCGACCACATCCGTCGATTCCTCGGAACGCTGAAGAGAGAAGGGGCGAACGTCACGCTGCGCGACACGCGTGGCCAGGACATCGACGCCGCCTGTGGCCAGCTCAGGCTGCGCGCCGAACCCCCGACCAACACCTGAGGAACCGGACAAGGACCGCCCGACCGGGCACCCTCCGGCTTCGTCGAAGCCGCCGGTACTCTACCGATCAGGACGAAAGGACCAAGATGCAACTGCAACCGGGTCAGAAGGCACCCTCGTTCACGGCCGTCGATCACAGCGGGCAGACACGATCGAGCAGTGAGTTCGCAGGATCGAAGCTGGTCGTGTATTTCTATCCGAAAGCGTTCACGCCGGGCTGTACCACCGAGTCGTGTGACTTCAGGGACCGACACGATGTCCTCGCCGCACACGGCTTCACGATCCTCGGGGTGTCACCGGACAAACCGGAGAAGCTGCAGGAGTTCCGTGAGGAATACGATCTTCCGTTCGACCTGCTGTCCGACCCCGACCACGCAATGGCTGAGGCCTTCGGCGCGTACGGGACCAAGAAGAACTACGGGCGCGAATACCAGGGAATCATTCGATCGACATTCCTGATCGACGAGTCGGGAACGATTCAGGACGCGATGTACAACGTCCGCGCCAAGGGCCACGCCGAGCGAGTCACGTCCGGGATGAACAGCTGATGTCGAGCGTCACAACAGCGGTGTTCCCCGTCGGAGGGCTCGGAACACGATTCCTCCCGGCAACGAAGGCACTGCCGAAGGAACTCCTGCCCGTCGTCGACAAGCCACTCCTCCAGTACGCGGTCGAAGAGGCAATCGAGGCTGGGATCGAAACCTTCATCTTCGTCACGGGACGAGGAAAGTCCGCAATCGAGGACCACTTCGACATCTCGTACGAGCTGGAGTCCACCCTCAGCGCACGGGGCGACACCCAGACCATCGCGATGCTCGATCAGTTCAGGCCCGACTCGGGACAGATCGCCTACGTGCGGCAGATGCAACCGCTCGGTCTCGGCCACGCCGTTTGGTGTGCGAGGCACCTCGTCGGGGACGACCCGTTCGCCGTGATCCTGGCCGACGACTTCCTGTACCCGAACGGGGGTGCGCTGACCTCGATGATCGATGAGTACGAGACGACCGGTTCGAATGTCATCCTCGTCGAGGAGGTCGCGAGAGAGAACACTGGGAGCTACGGAATCATCACCCCGGGAGACGAGACTGCAACCGCCACCGAGGTGACCGCCATCGTCGAGAAACCCGATCCCGACGTGGCAGCGTCACGGCTCGGGGTCATCGGGCGATACGTACTCCATCCATCGATCATGGACATCCTCGGCACGATGGGAGAGGGTGCCCTCGGAGAGATCCAGCTGACGGACGCCCTCGAAGCGAGCCTCAAGGATCGCGGGCTTCACGCAGTGACCAACCGAGGCGAACGGTTCGACTGCGGATCGAAGCTTGGCATGATCCATGCGACGATCAAGGTCGCGCTCGACCGCCCGGATCTGGCACCACAAGTACAAGCGATGCTTGCCGGCATCAGGTGATGGGCACGCTCGGTGTCCTGACCTGTGACAATGGACGAAACAACAAGGTGATCACATGACGAAACTCCATCTCCTCCATGAACATGGTCAGTCGATCTGGTACGACTTCATCCGGCGCGACATGCTCAACGAGGGCGGCATGGCGGACCTCGTCGAGGAAGGCGTCCGTGGCGTCACGAGCAACCCCTCGATCTTCGATGGCGCCATCTCGAAGACGGACCTGTATGACTCCCAGATCGCAGCGCTCGGCGACGTCAGCCCCGAAGCTGCATTCGAGGCTGTCGCGATCCAGGACATCCGCGCAGCTGCCGACATCCTCAGAGGTGTCTACGACGAATCCGACGGTGCCGACGGGTACGTGAGTCTTGAGGTCTCGCCTCGCCTTGCGCACGACACGGCAGGGACGATCTCGGATGGGATGCGGCTCTGGGACGCCGTCGACCGGAAGAACCTCATGGTCAAGGTGCCTGCGACCAAAGAAGGCATCCCTGCGATCGAAGAACTGACCGCTGCTGGCATCAATGTGAACGCAACCCTCATGTTCTCCCTCGAGGACTACGAGGGGGTCGCCCAAGCGTACGTCCGAGGAGCAAAGCGAGCCTCTGACCCAGCCACCCTTGCGTCGGTCGCGTCCTTCTTCGTGTCGCGTGTCGACGCGGCGACGGACAAAGAACTCGAACGTGTCGGCACGAACGCTGCGCACGAGCTCCTCGGGACGACGGCCATCGCCAACGCGAAGCTCGCGTACAAGCGATACCAGGAGATCTTCGAGGGCGACAACTTCGCACCACTCGAAGCGATCGGCACGAGCCCACAACGAGTCCTGTGGGCATCGACGTCGACGAAGAATCCCGAGTACCGCGACGTCATGTACGTCGAGGAGCTCATCGGTCCGAACACGGTCAACACGGCACCACCACAGACGATCGAAGCGTTCCTCGACCATGGCGAGATCAAGAGTGGTTCCCTGCTCGAGGATGTCGACGAAGCCGAGAGACTGATCCAATCACTACCTTCGATCGGCGTCGACTTCGATGCCATCACAGCCCAGTTGCAGGTCGACGGGGTTGCGTCGTTCGCGGCTTCGTTCGATTCGCTGCTCGGCTCCATCAGCAACAAACAGCGCCAGGTCGTTGCATGAAGATCGTGTTGGCCGAGTCCCTTGCGGACCTCGGCTCGACCGAGCACATCACGCGATGGTCGGAAGACAACCTGATGGCGAGGCTGTGGGCGAAGGATCCAACCGTCTGGTTCGACGAACCGACAGCCGAGATCGTCGATCGTCTCGGGTGGCTCGACCTCCCGGAATCGTCCGCTCGCCACATCCCCGAACTGTCTGATCTCGCCCAAGCTGCGCGAGATGACGTGCATCACATCGTGCTGTGCGGCATGGGCGGGTCGAGTCTCGCTCCAGAGGTATTCGCGGCCACACTCCCCAGCCAGTCCGGATCGCCCGAACTGATCGTGATCGACTCGACACACCCGGATTCCGTAGCTCGTGTAGCCGCCAGGATCGACATCGAGACAACGTGGTTCATCATCGCCTCGAAGTCGGGCGGGACGCTCGAAACGCGTTCGCTCATGGAGTTCTTCTGGGCGCGGGCATCCCTCGTGACCGAGGCCCCGGGCGAACACTTCATCGCCATCACGGATCCTGGTTCCGAACTCGCAGAGCTTGCACACGCCCGCGGGTTTCGAGCCGTGTTCCTCGCTGACCCCGACGTCGGGGGCCGATATTCGGCACTCACCCACTTCGGTCTCGTACCAGCGGCACTCATCGGCGCCGATGTCACGCGCCTCCTGGAGTCGGCAGCATCGGCGATGGCGATGTGCGGGCCGCAAACTCCGCCGAGACTCAATCCGGCGATGGAGATCGGGGCGGCAATGGCTGCCGGTGTCTCCAACGGCAAGGCAGTGACGCGATTCGTCGGATCTGGTGCCGGTCTTCGATTCGGTGTGTGGGTCGAACAATTGATCGCCGAATCGACGGGGAAGTCCGGGACGGGGATCGTTCCCGTGGACGGCGGTCCGAATCGACCGGGTGCGACTGATGAGGTGCTCGTCTCCGTCGGGAACGACGTCATCGAGAATGCTGACATCTCGATCCAGTTCTCGGATCCGTACGACATCGGTGGAGCGATGTTCATCATGGAGCTCGCAACGGCGATCGCCGGTGAGATCCTCGGCATCCACCCGTTCAACCAACCCGATGTCCAGAGAGCCAAGGAACTGGCGAATGAGGCCATGGCGGGGTCGTTGCCGCCGAGCGACAGTGCTGTGTCGGTGGAAGACGCACAGGCTGTGAAATCACTGCACGCACTCCTCGCGACCGGCGGTCTCTACGTGGCCATACAGGCGTACGTCGACGCAACACCGGCGCTTGAAGAGTCGCTCGGCGCGCTCCGCACCGCGATTGCCGAATCGACCGGACTGCCGACGACGCTCGGGTTCGGACCGCGGTTCCTCCATTCGACCGGCCAACTCCACAAGGGCGGTCCGCCCCGTGGACTCTTCGTCCAACTGACCGACCAACCTCAGCACGTCATCGAGGTGCCGCTCTCGGGATTCACCTTCAACGAGTTGATCGCCGGCCAAGCGACCGGGGACCGTCAGGCGCTCGTCGACGCGGATCGGGCGGTCGTATCGATCGATCTGGGACAGACGACCGAGCGAGGCGTGCGCCTGCTCGCCGAGGCGGTTGGTGATCGCCAGTGAATCCCGACGTCACCTTCATCGTGTTCGGCGCAACCGGACATCTCTCACGGACCAAGCTCCTCCCGGCTCTTGCTCGCGTTGTCGCCTCAGAGGGCATCGCTGACCACGCCGTGGTAGGGGTCGGCTCACGGGACCGCACCGCCGATGCGTTCGAGACGCTCGTCGCCGACAGCCTCGACGCTGCCGAGGTACCCGATGATGTGGCAGCCAAATTCCTCGACGGGGCATTCACCTATTGCGCCGTGTCGGATGCAGCTTCCTTCGAGGCACTTCACGCATCGGTGACAGCCATCGAGGACGCCCGCGATCTATCGGGCAACCGGGTGCTCTACCTCGCGATCCCGCCGTCGAAGCTCGATGAGACGGTCGAAGGAATCAGCGCGGCGGGATTGGGGACGGCACCGGGTTGGGTCCGCCTCGTCGTGGAGAAGCCTTTCGGCGTCGATCTCGCGAGTGCAGAGGCGTCGAACGCGATCATCCACGCGACATTCGAAGAGACACAGGTGTATCGCATCGATCACTTCCTCGGGAAGGAAACCGTGCGCAACCTTCTCGTCTTCCGTTTCACGAACAGCCTGTTCGAGCAGACGTGGAACCGACGACACATCCAATCCGTCGAGATCACCGTTGCCGAGGACGCCGGACTGGACGGACGCGCAGCGTACTTCGACGAGAGCGGAACAGTCCGCGACATGGTTCAGAACCATCTGACCCAGATCATGACCCTCATCGCCATGGAACCGCCCGTGCGGATGGATGCATCCTCCATCCACCTCGAGAAGGTCAAAGTGCTGAAGTCGATACGGCCAATCGCTGACGATGAGGCGGTCCTCGGACAGTACGAGGCAGGCGTGGTCGATGGCAGACCGGTGATCGGCTACCTCGACGAACCCGATGTTCCTGCCGACTCTGCGACACCAACGTACGCATCACTTCGGCTGCATATCGACAACTGGCGGTGGCAGGGCGTGCCCTTCTATCTCAGGACCGGCAAGCGCCTCTCTGCACGATCGACGGAGGTAGTCGTCAGGTACCTACGGCCACCGGTGTGCCTGTTCCATCGCGACCACGAATGCAAGGGTCATCAAAATGTGTTGACGCTGCGACTCCAGCCAGGCGAAGGCTTCGAGCTCCTCTTCGACGTCAAGCAACCCGGGGACGACACAAACATCGGACAGATCCCGCTTGCCGTCAGCTACGACGAGATCATCAACAACGCACCAGATGCCTACGAAACGCTGCTTGCAGATGTCATCGAAGGTGACCAGACGCTCTTCGTCCGCGCCGACGAAGTCGAGGCCGCGTGGACCCTCTACGAACCGCTGCTACACCGAACCGACATCCACGCCTATCCGGCCGGTTCCGACGGCCCCGAGAGCGCGAAGCGCCTCGTCACCACGTACCCCGGCGTTTGGAGCGTCCTCTAGGTCGTCCTCTCCTGCCAGTTCGAGGCGGAACACGGACTGCCCGTCATGGTGATACGTGAGAGAACCACGCATCAGTTCAGCAAGGGTGCGGGAAACAGCCAGACCGAGTCCGACAGACCCCGGTCGACCCGCCGTGTCATGGGCCCGTTCGTATGGCTCGAATATGCGTTCTCTGTCACTCATCGAAATCGGATCGCCACTGTCGCGTACCTCGATCGCATAGACACCCGATCGGGACGAACCAATGACTTCGATGCTGTCGCCTCCGTAGCGGATCGCGTTCGACAGGAGGTTCCGGAGGATCTGACGGAACCGCGTCGGGTCTGCCTCGATCGTCGCAGGTTCCACTCTGCAATCGATCGACTTGTCGGTCTGTCGCTCGACACCCGCCATGACGTTCTCGACTTCCCGCGAGATGTCAACGGGCACGATGCGAACGGCGACGTTGCCGATGTTCGCCCTGGCGGCCACGAGAAGATCCTCGATCAGGTCGGCCATGTCGAGGCTCTGACCCACCAACATCGACATGAACTCCTCCATCTCATCGTCGGACAAGGAGCGCCATCGTTGTGCCAGCTCGTCCGCGAGACCACTGACGACGGTCAGTGGTGTGCGAAGCTCGTGGGAGACACTCGCGACGAACGCGTCCTTGGACTGGACGAGGGCCTCCAGGCGGTCATACGCGCTCGCACGGTCGACCGCGGCGGCGAGGACGTTGGTGACCGAGTACAAGAAGTTGACATCCTCGGAAGAGAACACACCTTCGTCCTCAGACAGAACCACGAGCGTTCCGAAGGAAATCTCCTTGCCAGGGATCATCAGTGCCACACACGATTCGAATCCGTGAGCGAGCAGGTCAGGGGCAGCGATCTCCAACTCTTCTTTGGACCGCAACACAGCAGGAGCGGATGACATGTGGGCGCGATCGGCGACTCCGGACAACACAACCGGATCAATACGGAGGTTCGCTGTCGCACCGACCATCTTGAACTCTCCCTCGCTGTCTCGGCGCATGACCGCCACACCGGAGGCCCCGAGGACTTCGCACACGATGTCGGACAGGGTCTCACACACAGCGCCGACATCCTCTGTCTCCAGCGCGAGCTGACCGATTGACGCGGCCGCTTCCTGTTGGACGGCGCGCGACCACAGTTCGTCTTCGATGTCCCGTCTCGTCGTCACGTCGACCATGGCTCCCTCGAAGAACGTTCCCTCCGACGTCTCGATGAATCGACTCGTATCGCGTATCCAGCGCGTCTTCCCGTCGAGGCGGCGCATCTGCCACTCATAGCCGGAAACCACACCGGAGTCGGTCAACATCCCGGCAAGCTGATCGCGGTTTGCGCTGTCCATATAGAACTCGCGCGCGTTGCGTCCCACGATGTCAGCGCGTGACTCCGCGCCGAGCAGATCGACGGCCGCCTGGTTCACATCGACGATGAGACCGTCCGGCTTCGATCGGTACAGGGCGACCGGGATGCGCTCGAAGAACCGCTGGTAGTCGACTCTGGTTCTCCGGAGTTGCTCTTCGGCCTCTCGTTGCGCGGTCCGGTCGTGCAGCATGAATTGCACCGCGAGATTGTCTCCGTGATCGACTGGATTCGCCGACATCTCCACGATGAGCTCGGCGCCGTTGGCGGTCGTAAGGCCGATCGTCTCGCGGTCGACGGTACCAAACCGTCTCAGGACGCTCTTCGTGAGCTTCTTGAACCTGGTCATCGAGTCGGGAGCAACCCGGTCGCTGAAGGCCGATCCTACGATGCGGTCCGGGTCGCACTCGAACAGGAGTCCTGCAGCAGTGTTGGCGTACACGATCACGTCGTTGAGGACGACGATGAACGCGACAGGTGCGGTGTCCATGAGACTCCGATACCGCTCCTCACTGGTCTCGGGTGCGAACCGCATCCGCGAGATGTACGAGTTCATCACACCGACTGCGTAGTACACACCCCACAGACCGGCTGCGCCCCCGACCAGGATGTATCCGGAAGGTGAGTCCGCGAATCCGGGGAACTGGGCGAGGAGACCCATCGGCTCGGTCAACGCGAGGAGCTTGACCGCCTGCAGGGCTATTGCCGTAGATGCAACCGCCCGCGCCCCACCCCGTGTGTCGAGGAGCACGGCGAACGTGATCGCCCACATGGCGAGCATGAGGGACAGTCCGGCTCCATCCGGGACGAACAGCCAGATTCCGAACGAAATCGTGAGATCAGAGAACGCAGCGGTTCGAACGCTGGACGCAGTCTTGAAACGACGTGCGATCAGCGGGGTGATACCACCGAACACGATTGCGAAGAACCCGAACATTCTCGTTGCCTGAGTCCCATATGGCGAGATGATGATCGGGATACCCGCGAGGCAGAACACGATGGCCCGCGTCTGGAAGAGGCGTGCGATGAGCGCTGAACGTTCTGTGCGCGCAGGCATGGAGGAACTCATGGTTCTTCTTCGGCACGAATCCGCGGCGCCTTGACGACCGGACTCGGAAATTATGGAACCCGCAGCGATTCCGGCGGCCGCGGCCGTCAGTCCAGCCGCTATCGGGATCAATCCGACCGTGAGCCGACCGCCTCGTCCGGTGCGATCGAGGTCGACCATCCAGGTCGAGAACGTTGTGAAGCCACCGAGCACACCGACGCCGAGCGATTGTTCCAGATCCACGCCGGCTCCGGACCCGACACCGACGAGGAGTCCGAGAACGAACGATCCGGCAACGTTCACCACCGTCGTCCCCGTCGGAAATCCGGATCGGGACACGCCTATCCATGACGTCAAGAGCCATCGCAGTACGGCACCCACTCCCCCACCGACCACGACCAGGACCACCATCAGGCGGGCTCCCCCATCGACCGTCCCAGGACAGCAGCGCCATAGCCGAGAGCCATGGACCCTGCGACGAACGTAAACGACCCGAGGGGCGAACCTCCGTCGATGAGCTCGACCGCGCCAACTGCGAACGCGGAG
>CAYTWC010000032.1:0-1797 GCA_964441975.1 uncultured Acidimicrobiaceae bacterium
GCGACTTAATCAACCTTGGCCAGCCGACGTTTGCCGGCATCGCCGGCGGGTCGAACCGCCAGACGGTGACCGACGAGGACGGCGAAGACCACCCCGTCTTGGTTCGTCAGGACCGTATTCTTGCAGCGTCATTCCATCCTGAGCTGACCGAAGACGTTCGGCTGCATCAGATGCTTGTCGACCTGATCGAGGAGGCCTGAGTCCATGGCGGGACATTCGAAATGGGCGAACATCAAGCACCGCAAGGGCCGCCAGGACGCGCGCCGTGGCAAGCTGTTCGCAAAGCTCATCAAATCGATCGAATCGGCCGCTCGGAACGGTGGTGCGGACATCGCCGCGAACCCGACGCTCGCCACGGCTGTCCAGAAGGCGAAGGACAACTCGGTACCGAAGGACAACATCGACAGGGCCATTGCACGTGGCGCCGGTGATGTCGACGGTGTGGACTACATCGAGGCGTTCTACGAGGGGTACGCGCCAGGAGGGGTTGCCCTCTATGTGCAGATCCTGACCGACAACCGCAACCGAGCGGCATCCGATGTCCGATCTGCTTTCACGAAGAACGGTGGGAACCTCGGTGAACCCGGATCCGTCGGCTACCTCTTCGAACAGAAGGGACAACTTCTCGTCACCGGCGACGAAGACGCCGTCATGCTGGCCGCACTTGAGGCCGGTGCCGACGATGTCACCCAATCTGACGATCAGTGGGAGATCGTCACCCAGCCATCCGAGTTGCAGGCGATCCGCTCGTCACTTGAGGAATCGGGCATCAAGGTCGATTCCGGAGATGTCACATATCTCCCTTCGACGTCGATCGAACTCACGGAGAAGACGGCGCCACCGGTTCTTCGCCTGGTCGACGCCCTTGAGGACCTCGACGATGTGCAGGCGGTGTTCGCCAACTTCGACATACCCGACGAGCTCCTCGCGAGCCTGGCCCAGGACTGATCACAGGGCACGAGCCCGGTTCTTTCCAAAGAGCGCCGGGTGCGGTAGCATCCGAACATATGTTCGTATTGGGAATCGACCCCGGCCTGACACGCACGGGCTATGGCGTCATCGAATCAGTTCGTGGCCGTGACAAGGCCGTATCCGCCGGAGTGATCACCACCGACCCCGATGTTCCCGCCGCGCACCGACTCCTGGAGATCCGCCACGACATCGAGGCAGTCCTCGATGACTACCCGATCCAGACTGCAGCGATCGAGCAGGTATTCGTCAACCGGAATCGTGGTACGGCAATGGCAGTCGCGAGGGCTTCGGGTGTCGTGATGGCGACGATTGCGGATCGCGGACTGGATGTCTCCGAATACTCTCCGTCGAAGATGAAGCTGACGATCACCGGTTCGGGTACGGCCGACAAGGCCCAGATCGAGGCGGTGCTGCGCATGCGACTCGGTGTCGGTGCGATCGCGGGCCCCGTCGACGCCGTCGATGCACTCGGTATCGCCTTGTGCCACATCCAGCACATCGGGTCCCTATCGACTTCGGGTAGCCGATGATCGGGCGACTACGCGGAACGATCGTCGAGCGAACCGTCGATGCGGTGATCGTCGACGTCGCCGGCGTGGGATACGCCGTGTCGGTCACACCGAGGACGCTCGGTTCGCTTCCTCCGGTCGGCGAGGACGCCGTCCTCCACACGCATCTCTATGTACGTGAGGACCAACTCGCGCTCTACGGATTTGTGTCGACGGACGACCGTGACCTCTTCGGTCTGCTCCTCGGCACCTCAGGTGTCGGTCCCAAGGTCGCACTTGCGATCTCAGCGACATTCACGTCCGACGAACTGCGGAA
>CAYTWC010000032.1:1807-12226 GCA_964441975.1 uncultured Acidimicrobiaceae bacterium
GGAACGCCGTCACCACGAACGACCAGGCGTCACTCACATCGGTGCCCGGAATCGGTAAACGCAGTGCCGAGAAGCTGATGGTCGAGCTCCGGCCCAGGATGGACGTCATCGGGGACTCCGCCCTCGCATCCGGACCTCTCAGCGAGGCACGCGAGGCACTTGAGGGCCTCGGATACGGAACTGATGAAATCCGCGGCATCTTGTCGTCGCTGGGAGCCGACCTCTCCGTCGAGGAACTCGTCCGGCAGTCCCTTCAGCAGCTCGGAAAGAGGAACTCGTGAGGGAAGAAGGCCTCCTCGCAACCGCTACAACCGACGAAGAACGAGAGATCGAAGTGGGGCTCCGTCCGCGACGGCTCGACGAGTTCGTCGGCCAGGAAGCCCTCAAGGAACGACTGTCGATCCTGATCGAGGCAGCGTCGGGTCGGAGCGAACCAGTCGATCACATCCTGTTCTCCGGACCGCCCGGTCTCGGGAAGACCAGCCTCGCAGCGATCGTGGCGGCCGAGATGGGTGCCGCATTCAGGTCGACATCCGGACCGGCACTCGACAGACCCGGCGATCTCGCCGCCGTGATCACGAACCTCGAGCAGGGCGATGTCTTGTTCATCGACGAGATCCATCGACTTCCGCGCCAGGTCGAAGAGGTGTTGTATCCCGCGATGGAGGACGGGCAACTCGACATCGTCGTCGGCAAGGGCCCGGCTGCGCGGTCGATCAAGATCGACCTTCCGGAGTTCACGCTGATCGGTGCGACGACCCGGGTCGGACGCGTCGCTCCACCACTGCGCGACCGGTTCGGCTACGTCGCGCGACTTGACTATTACGGACCGGACGATCTCTCGTCGATCGTCGCCCGCTCGTCCGTGTTGCTCGAATGTGTCGCTGACGCCGACGGGTGTCATGCCATTGCAAGGCGCAGCCGGGGAACACCCCGGATCGCCAACCGGCTCTTGCGCAGGGTGCGCGACTATGCATCGGTCCGCGCCGGAGGGGAGGTGACAGCAGGTGTGGCTGACGCTGCGCTCGAACTCTTCGAGGTCGATGACATCGGTCTGGACAAGGTCGATCGATCGATCCTCGAGGCACTGATCGTGAAGTTCGGCGGAGCACCGGTCGGACTGTCGACTCTGGCGATCGCTGTCGGCGAGGATCCGGAGACGGTCGAGGACGCGTACGAACCGTATCTGATTCTCGAGGGGCTGCTCCAGAGGACCCCCAGGGGCCGGGTTGCAACGGAACGGGCATATCTCCATCTCGGCATCGACGCTCCCCAGGGGGACGGTCAGGGGAGTCTCCTCTAGCGACTCCCGGACTGATTCACCAGCGGCCGTACCCTCCCAGGATGCAGGTCTCGACCTACGACTATCACCTTCCGGAATCCTCGATCGCTCAAACGGCGATCGAGCCCCGGGACGCATCGCGACTCCTCGACACGACTGCAATGCGAGATCTCCGCTTCACCGACCTCCCATCGCTCTGCCGTGCAGGTGACCTGCTTGTGGTGAACGAAACCAAGGTCCGTGCCGCACGGCTCGTGGGAACCAGGGAGACCGGTGGACGGACTGAGGTCTTGCTGACCCGTCGAGTCGACCCGGAACGATGGCAGGCCCTTCTCCGCCCAGCGAAGAAGGTCTCGGTTGGATCGACCGTGACGGTGGGTTCGCTCACAGTGACGGTGCTGACCGCTCCGGTCGAGGGGATCGCAACTGTGACGGTTGCTTCGAACGGTGCACTCGATGTGGAGAGGGCTATCGCTGCGGCAGGGCAGATGCCGCTGCCGCCCTATTTTCACGGTCAGCTCGACGACCCGGACCGATACCAGACGATGTTCGCCGATCGCGTCGGGTCTGCGGCGGCGCCGACCGCGGCGCTGCATTTCACGGAGCGTGTCGTCGATGCACTCAGGGCACGTGGCGTCGGACTGGCGACGGTCGACCTCGAGGTCGGACTGGACACCTTCCGCCCGATGGGGGATGGCGACATCGCTGACCATGTGATCCACACCGAACGCGTGTCGATTCCCCAAAGGACAGTTGACGCTGTCGCCGCGACACGCCGATCGGGCGGACGCGTGATCGCCGTCGGAACGACTGTCGTCCGGTCGTTGGAGACCGCAGCGACTACCGATGGACTCATCGAACCGTTCCTCGGAGACAGCGACCTGTTCATCGCCCCTGGCTATCCATGGAAGGTCGTCGATGCGATGCTGACGAATTTCCATGCACCGAGAACGACGCTGCTCGTCCTTATCTCGGCCGCGCTCGGAGACCGATGGCGCGACGTGTATGCACACGCACTCGACTCGGGGTACCGATTCCTCTCGTTCGGAGACTCGATGTTTCTCGAGGTGCCCCGATGAATGCCGTGTCGTGGTCGGAGCGCGCCACTGATGGGCAGGCGAGAACCGGCGTGATGCATACGCCACACGGTGACGTCGAGACCCCGAACTTCATGGCCGTCGGGACGCGCGCCTCCGTCAAGACCATCGACGTGGAGGACCTCGAGCGGCTCGGCGCGCAGATCGTTCTTTCGAACACCTATCACCTGATGCTGCGTCCTGGCGAGGACATCGTCGCATCACTCGGTGAACTCCACGGCTTCATGGGATGGGGCGGACCCGTCCTGACGGATTCGGGCGGGTATCAGGTCCTGTCCCTCAAACCGAAGATCACCGAAGAGCACTTGATCTTCCGTTCGACGTATGACGGTTCCTTCGTCGAACTGTCTCCCGAGAGATCGGTATCCGTTCAGGAAGCCCTGGGGTCGGACATCGCCATGGTGCTCGATGTGCCCGTCGCGCTTCCTGCCTCACGGTCCGACACGGAAGCAGCGATGCAGCGGACCTTGCGATGGGCCGAGCGATCGAAGAGTGCCAAGACTCGGTCCGACCGGGCGCTGTTCGGCATCGTGCAGGGAGGGTCGGATCCTGCTCTCAGGGCTATCTCTGCTCGCGAAACGGCCGATATCGGCTTCCCCGGATACGGAATCGGCGGGCTTGCAGTCGGTGAGACCGCCGCAGAACGGAGGGCAGCCATCGAGCCGTGTATCTCGGAGCTCGATGTGTCGGCGGTTCGCTACGTGATGGGGCTTGGCGACACCGAAGGCATCCTCGATGCAGTCGCTCAGGGTGTGGACCTTTTCGACTGCGTTCTTCCGACCCGTCTCGCGAGGCATGGCAAGGCGCTGACGAAGGACGGCGACGTGTCCATCAAGCGAGCCGAGTGGGCGGCTGAGTCCGATCCGATCGATCCGGAATGCCCGTGCGTGGCCTGTCGTCGGTATTCGCTCGGCTACCTCAGACATCTCAACCGGACGAACGAACCGACGGGACAGCGACTCCTCACGATCCACAACCTGACGTACACGTACACCCTCATGGCGGACGCTCGCGCCGCGATCGCAAGCGGCGGGTTCGGCGCCTTTCGCTCCGAGACACTCGATCGGCGGAATCGAGGAGTTGCATCGTCTCCTCACTAGCATCTCAACGTCCCATTTCCGCACAAAGATCCTCAACGGAGGCACCCCCGTGAGTCCCATTTCCGCAGTCGCCACCCCGATCCTCGCTCAAGAAGCCTCGAGCGGTGGCGGGAACGTGCTTGCCTTCCTCTTCCCCTTCCTGATCCTCGGTGGGTTGTTCTACGTGTTCATCCTGCTGCCGCAGCGCCGCCGCCAGAAAAGGACACGAGAGATGCAGGCAAGTATGGGGATCGGTGACGAGGTGCGAACCATCGGTGGCATCGTCGGCACGATCGTCGGTGAGGAGGACGACATCTTCGTCCTTGACCTCGGCGGTTCGACCATGCGGGTCGTCAAGAGAGCGGTCGCCGAGCGCTTGACCGATGACACACCCGGAGGCGACTCGGCGTGAACAAAAGGCGCGCAATCATCACGCTGATCGTCACGGTCGGCATCGCCTGGGGATCGATTGCGGCGATGCTGGCCGCCGGCTGGGCACCGAAACTCGGACTCGACCTCCAGGGCGGCTTCGCAGTCACCCTCGTCGCTCCGGACGGAACCGACGAGGCAACCCTGGAGACCGCCGCCGAGATCATGCGTCGACGAGTTGAGAACCTCGGTGGCGTGCAGGAGCCGGAGATCGCCGTTGTCGGTGATCGAGCCATCGTCGTCCAGCTCCCCGGCGTGACCGACCGTGATCGTGCGCTCCAAGCTGTCGGGACTACCGGCGAACTCTCCTTCCGACCCGTCCTGTCCGAAACCATCGGAAGCCCGGCCATCAATGATCCGGACGGCGACCATCTGCCTGGGCTCGATCCTGACACCGGCCTCACGATCGTCGACGACGTGACGATGGAGGCATACCTGACCGACCAGGACGAATTGTTCGTCTACTGGGTCGGTCCAGCCTTCCTGACCGGCGCCGACATCTCCGGTGCCCAGGTGCAGTTCTCGCAGAGCAGTGTCGCGGGGGAGTGGGTCGTGGTGCCCGAATTCACGGCCGAGGGTGGAGAGAAGTTCAGGGATGCCACCAAGGTGCTGGCTTCGTACCCCGCTGGCGACCCGCGTCGCCAGCTCGCCATCGTCGTGGACGGCGTGGTCTTTTCAGCTCCCGCCGTGGCGACGGATGTGAGCCCAGCGACAGGACTCGACCCGGATTCCGTGGTCATCACCGTCGGTACGTCGGAGAATGCACAGGAGGAAGCCGAAAACCTCGCTGCCATCCTCCGATATGGCGCCCTGCCGACCACGTTCGAACGCGAACGTGTCGAATCGGTCTCTGCGACGCTCGGTTCAGACTCACTTCGGGCAGGGCTGATCGCAGGGCTCCTCGGTCTCACCCTCATCTCGCTGTACATGCTGTTCTACTACCGTTCCCTCGGCTTGGTGTTCATCGTCGGGTTGACCGTGTTCGGGTCCTACGTCATCGCCCTCATCACGTTGCTCGGAGAGACACAAGGCACGACGCTCACGCTGGCGGGGGTGACCGGTGTCATCGTCTCCCTGGGGATCGCCGCCGACTCGTACATCGTGTACTTCGAGCGAATCAAGGAGGAAGCGTGGAAGGGACGAGGCATCAGGCAGTCCATTTCGCACGCATTCCAGTCTGCCTATCGGACCAACCTCATCGGTGACACCGTCACCCTCATGGGCGCTGTCCTGCTCTACCTTCTTGCGATCGGGCAGGTGAAAGGCTTCGCTCTCACGCTCGGTCTCGCGACCATCGTCGACATCGGGGTTCTCTACTTCTTCACACGTCCAGCGACGTATCTCCTCGGACGTGGACGACTGGGGGACGGAGGATGGTTCTCTGTTCGTGGCGCTTTGGGAAGGGACGAGGGCGACATCGATGAGGAATCCGAGTTCGAACACATGGCTTCGCCAGAGGAGGTGACGACATGAGCACCCTGTCGGACATGTATCGGGGGAAGACCCACTTCGATTTCGTAGCCATTTCGAAGACCTCGCTGAAGGTGTCGCTGGCGCTCGTCGTCCTATCGATCCTGATCGTGATCGTGCGACCGTTCAACCTCTCGATCGACTTCACCGGCGGCGTCATCGTCGACATTCCGAATACCTCGGATGCCAGCGTCGAAGAGGTCCGAGAAGATCTCCGCTCCGTCGGATACGGCGATGCACGCGTCCAGATCTCGGGCGAGGGCACCGTCAAGGTCCAGACCGAAGCGCTGGGGGCCGAGGAGCTCGATGAGCTGGTCGCGGTGATCGCCGCATCCGTCGGCGCGGACGTCAACGACGCCAATGTGAACGCCGTCGGTCCGACATTCGGCGCAGAGGTGACGCGACACGCCATCCAGGCGCTGGTCGTGTTCCTGATCATCGTCTCGCTCTTCATCGCATGGCGGTTCGAGTGGAAGATGGCGGTCGCCGCGCTTGCCGCACTGTTTCACGACCTGATAGTCACCGCCGGTCTCTACGCACTCATCGGCTTCGTCGTGACGCCTGCAACGATCATCGCCGTCCTCACCATCTTGGGGTACTCGCTCTATGACACCGTCATCGTGTACGAGAAGATTCTCGAGAACGAACACGATCTCAAGAACAAGGCGACGATCTCGGGCATCGTCAATCTCTCGATGAATCAGGTGCTGATGCGGTCGATCAACACATCAATGACGTCGCTCCTCCCCGTCGGTTGCCTGGTGTTCGTCGGGGTCTTCGCCATCGGAGGAGAAACGCTCAAGGAGTTCGCCCTTGCCCTCTTCATCGGGATGGCTGTCGGTACGTACTCATCGATCTTCATCGCAGGTCCGGTCCTCGCACGCTGGAAGGAATCCGAGCCGGAGTGGGAGCGTCAGAGGCGTAGGGCAGAACGAGGCAGCGCCGAGGTGGCTGTGACACAAGCCGAGGTCGCAGAGGTAGCCGCGACCGCAGATGTGCCAGCGACGGTGGCCCGTCCTCCCAAGCAAAGGCGCAAACGCCGGTAGCATTCATCCATGGTGAACGCTGCGGAGACACAGGCGCCGGCATCGACATCCGATTTCGTCGATCCCGCCGTGCGCGGTCGGACACCTGACCAGATGATGGCCGAGCTGAAGTCGACGTATGTCGATGCGCACCCCGGCTCTGCGACCGACATCATCGATGAGGCATATCGTGTCGCCGCCGAATGTCATAAGGGGCAGACGCGTTCGACCGGCGACCCGTACATCGTCCATCCGATCGCTGTCGCGCAGATTCTCGCCGACTACGGGCTCGACGAGGCGACGATTGCTGCAGCGTTGATGCACGACACGGTCGAGGACACCGATCTGACTCTTGACGGCGTGCGCGACCAGTTCGGTGACGAGGTCGCTCTGCTCATCGACGGAGTCACCAAACTCGATCGGATCAAATTCTCGAGTCGCGAAGTTGCCCAGGCGGCAACGATTCGCAAGATGGCCGTCGCCATGGCCAAGGACATCCGAGTGCTCGTCATCAAGCTCGCGGACCGCACGCACAACATCAGAACGCTCGAGCCCTTGCCGATCGACAAACAGCGCAGGGTCGCATCGGAGACACTCGACGTGTATGCGCCGCTGGCCCATCGCCTCGGGATGCAGGAGATCAAGCACGAGATGGAGGAGACGTGCTTCGGAGTGCTCTTCCCCGGACCGAAGGCCGAGCTCGAGGAAGCAGTGAGCCGTCGATCCCCCCAGCGTGAGAGCTACATCGAGAATGTGATCAAGCTCATCTCCGAGGAGCTCGACGCATCCGCCATCAAGGCGGACATCACCGGCCGGCCGAAGCACCTCTACTCGATCTACCGCAAGATGGTCGCATCGGGTCTCGAATTCGAACAGATCCACGACCTCATCGGCGTCCGCATCATCGTGGACGATGTCCGTGATTGCTACGGAGTGCTCGGTTTGATCCACACGATGTGGCCGCCGATCCAGGGGCGCTTCAAGGACTACATCGCCATGCCGAAGTTCAACTTCTACCAGTCGCTGCACACAACGGTCGTCGGACCCGAGGGCAAGGCGCTCGAGGTCCAGATCAGGACCCAGGAGATGCACGACCGTGCAGAGGCCGGCATCGCTGCGCACTGGCGCTACAAGGACGGTGGGGACACGGGAGGCGACCTTCCCGTCGTGGCCGATCTGCGCGAACTTGAGGAGGACGCAGGAGACCCCGAGGAGTTCCTCGAGAACTTGAAGCTCGATCTGTATCAGGACGAGGTATTCGCCCTGACACCGAGGGGCGATGTGAAGACGTTGCCGAAGGGAGCCACCCCGGTCGACTTCGCCTACCGGATCCACACCGATGTCGGCCACCGTTGCGCAGGTGCAAAGGTCAACGGCAGGCTGGTGCCCCTGTCCACGACCCTCGAGTCCGGCGACATCGTCGAGATCATCACCTCGAAGGCACAGGACGCGCACCCTTCGCGTGACTGGCTCGTGTTCGTCAAGTCCTCCAAGGCTGCAGGCAAGATCAAGGGATGGTTCTCACGGGAGCGGCGTGAGAACGCCGCCCAGGACGGCCGGGACCTCGTCACGAAGTCGCTCAGGAAGCATGGTCTTCCGCTCCAGGGACTCGACACCGAGATCGAGGCAGTGTCATCCGAGTTCGGATTCGACGAGCCCGAATCGATGTACATGTCGGTCGGGGAAGGGCGTACCAGTCCCGAGACCGTGGCGCAGAGACTCGCAAGGAAACTGAAGCCGAACAAGGCCGCGGAAGCGGTGCAGGCAGAACGGCTCCCGACCCCCCACAAACGCAGACAACGGCTCGCGGGGGACGTCATCGTCGAAGGCATGGAAGACATGCTTGTCCGCATGGCGAAGTGTTGTGGGCCGGTCCCCGGAGACGACATCGTGGGCTTCGTGACGGTCGGTCGGGGCGTAAGCGTCCACCGCGCCGACTGCGCGAACATCGGATCCCTCACCGAACGAGGTGCGGAGCGCATGGTCGACGTCGCCTGGGCAGCGGAACAATCAGGGACGTTCTTCGTCTGGGTCCAGGTGGAGGCCCTGGACCGGCCACGTCTTCTTCGGGACGTGACTGCGACGCTGTCCGACGTCGGCGCCAACATCCACGCATCGTCGTCCGTCACAGGACGAGACCGTATCGCACTGCTCCGGTACGAGATCGAATTGTCGGATCGCGACGCCCTGGAACTCGTCCTGAACGCGTTGCGCGGCGTCGAAGCCGTGTATGACGCGTACCGGCTCGTCGTCTAGGTGCACCGATGTTGATCCGAGGCGAAGCCCTGTGGCTCTACCAGACCAACACCTATGTCGTTGCACCTGATGCCGGAGGGCCTGCCGTCGTGGTGGACGCTCCTCCCGACCCACAGGGTGTCGCCGATCTGCTCGCACGCCACGATCTCACACCGGTGGCCGTGCTGGTGACGCACGGGCACATCGATCACGTCGGGGGTATCGACGGGGTTGCCGGTGGCGCCGTTACCGCCTATCTGCACCCCGACGACCTGAACATGGCGCGGCATCCCGGAGAACAACTCAGAGCGCTCCTCGGACAACAGGTCGAACCGTCCGATGACGAGATGGTGACGACGCCTTTCGTCGAACTCGTCGACGCGGACAAGCTCGATCTTGCCGGTGTCGAACTCGAAGTCGTGCACACGCCCGGCCACACGCCGGGACATTGCTGCTTCCTTTCGAGGGACGAGGGCGTTCTGTTCAGCGGCGATCAGCTCTTCGCAGGGTCGATCGGCCGGACCGACCTCCCCGGCGGAGACACGCAGGCCCTCATGAGGTCGATGCGAGAACGTGTGATGACGCTCGACGACACCGTTCGGGTCCTGCCCGGTCATGGTCCGCAGACGTCGATCGGTGCTGAGCGCAGGAGCAACCCGTTCCGGGCGCATTGGGAGCAGAGTCCGCGGCATTGATTCCCGGTGGATAGATGCCGACGTCCTCGACGCCGCCGCTTCAGCGAGTGCGGGTTCCGATGGCATGCGCCACTACGCTGCAATGCGCACCATCGATCTGAGATTCATGACGGAACTTCGACGCCCCAAGGGCACATCTGACATCCTCCCCCCTGAGTCCGATGTGTGGCGTCGCGCCCAGAGGACGTTCGACTCGCTGACGGAGCGATTCGGCTACGCGATGGTCCATACCCCGTTGTTCGAACCCACCGAGCTGTTCTCCCGCGGAGTCGGCGAGGCGACGGAGGTCGTCGAGAAGCAGATGTATACCTTCGACGACCGTGGTGGGAGAAGTGTGACACTGCGACCGGAGGCGACCGCATCCGTCGTCCGATCTGCCATCCAGGCAGGATTGACGACTCTCAAGGCGGCGTATTGGGGTCCGATGTTCCGGTACGAACGTCCCCAGCAAGGTCGTATGCGCCAGTTCTATCAGGGCGGGATCGAGTATCTCGGCTCGGCATCGGCTGAGGCAGACGTCGAGGTCATCGAGTTCGGTTACCGGTACCTCGAGTCGATGAACGTACCCGACGTGGAGGTGCGGCTGAATTCGATAGGCGATCCGGCGGACCGGACCGCCTATCGGTCCGAGATCGTCGCGTTCCTCGAGGCGCGACTCGACGACCTCTCGGAAGACGCGCAACGCCGCGTCGCAACGAACCCGATGCGGGTACTGGACTCCAAGGCAGATGTCGACGTCGTCAAGGACGCACCGGTGCCGATCGACCACCTCGGACCGGGGGCACAAGCACACTTCGACGAGGTCAGAGCCGGTGTTGAGAACCTTGGGATTCCGTACACGATCGACGACAAGCTCGTGCGAGGGCTCGACTACTACAACCGTACCGTCTGGGAGTATGTGCCGCTCGGCTACGGCGCAGCGCAAAGCGCCGTGGGAGGAGGTGGCCGCTACGACGGACTGTTCGAACTGCTGGGTGGCAGGCCCACGCCAGCCGTGGGACTGGCGATGGGTGTGGACAGAATCCTCCTAGCCTCCGACGGCCTTGACGACACTGTTCGCCTCGATGTCTTTGTAGTGGTCGCCGACCAGGCCCTGCGGAACGCCGG
>CAYTWC010000033.1:0-8208 GCA_964441975.1 uncultured Acidimicrobiaceae bacterium
CGTCGGCTATTCGCTTGGTCTTGCGGCCTCGGTGCTCTATCTCGGTGCGCTCGGTGACCGTTACGGCAGGAAGTGGATGGCCATCGGCGGTGTGCTTCTTGCCATCCCGGCCTCTGTGCTCGCCGCTCTGGCACCGAACATCGGGGTTCTTGTCGTCGCCCGAATCATCGGCGGCCTCTCCGCCGGCATGGCCTATCCGACGACTCTGGCATTGATCACTGCCCTCTTCGCAGGGGCAGACCGTACACGCGCCATCGCACTCTGGTCGGGTATCGGGGGAGCGATCGCTGCCCTCGGCCCGCTCGCAGCCGGGGCAGCCCTCGAGCAGTTCTATTGGGGGTCGGTGTTCCTGCTCACGTTGCCGCTCGCTGTCGTAGCTCTGTACTTTGCATGGCGCTACATACCGAGTCACGTCAACGAAACCACTGAACCGGTCGACAACATCGGCGGCGTGCTGTCGATCGTGTTCATCGGGACACTCGTGATGGCGATCAACGTCGCATCCGTTCCTGGTGCCGTGCAGGCCTTGCTCGTCTTCGGCGTCATATGTGTTGTGACTGGGGTTCTTTTCATCGTCCGGCAGAGGCGAACGGAGTACCCCTTGTACGACCTCGACGTTGCCGGAAGACGGATCTTCTGGGTGGCAGCGCTTGCGGGAATCATCGTGTTCGGGTCCCTCATGGGCGCGATGTTCGTCGGTCAGCAGTTCCTCCAGAACGTGCTCGGCTACTCGAGTCTTGCCGCCGGTGCCGCGATCCTGCCTGCAGCGGTGTTCATGGTTCTCGTGGCACCGAGGTCCGCGAAGCTCGTGGATGCCTTCGGCGCTCGGTTCACCTTGCTGGCGGGGTATGTGTTCGTCTTGCTCGGTTTCGTCACGATGCTTGCGCTGTGGGAAGAGGGTGTCAGCTACTGGCCCGTCGCCCTCGGGTACGCATTCGTCGGCGTCGGGGTCGGACTCGCAGGCACACCGGCGTCCCATTCGTTGACCGGCTCAGTTCCGGTGACCAAAGCGGGGATGGCTTCGGGGACGGCGGATCTCCAGCGAGATCTTGGCGGTGCCATCATGCAGTCGATTCTCGGAGCACTGCTCACAGCCGGGTACGCCGCCTCATTCATGGGACTCATCGCTGCCTCGCCGGAGGCCTCGAGCATTTCCAGCAGTGTGGAATCGGAGCTGACCAAGTCGTTCTCCAGTGCGGCGAATACGGCGTCGACGTACCCGCAGTACCAGGATCAGATCCTGCAGGCCGCGAAGGAGTCGTTCGAGCAGGGCGCGGACTGGGCGTACGTTGCAGGAATCGTCTCGGTATTCCTCGGTGCCATCGTGGTGTTCTTCCTGTTCCCGAAGAAGAAGGCAGAAGAGGAACTCCTTGAACGGTACGCACAGGAAGATGCGGCGACTCGGTAGCCCTTGCTCTGCTCCAGCGTTGGTCGACATGATTGGAAAGCAGTCGTGGGAGTCGTGAACCCGATCGGATGTGGAACGTGATCGGACCAATCGCCGTCATTCTCGTGCTCATCGGGTATGCCCTCTTCTCACGCTGGCTGGCGAAGACACCGATCACCGGACCGATGATCTTCGTCGTCGCCGGTGTCCTCCTGAGCTCCGCAGTGTTCGATGTGGTGAAGATCGGGGTTTCCTCCGAGCTGATCCAGGTCCTTCTCGAGGGCACCCTCGTCGTGGTGCTGTTCACCGACTCCGCGGTCATTGACATCGCGGCAGTCCGCAAACATCTGACGCTGCCGGGACGGTTGCTCGGTGTCGGTTTGATCCTGACGATCGCTGCGGGACTCATGCTGGCAGATCTGATGTTCGGTGAGCTCGGCTTCTGGGGTGCTGCAGTGGTTGCCATCACGCTCGCGCCGACCGACGCGGCACTCGGGCAGGCGGTCGTGACCAACAAGACCGTGCCGGGGATGGTCCGTCAGGGACTGAGCGTCGAGAGCGGGCTCAATGACGGAATCGCCGTTCCCCTTCTGGCCGTTGCACTTGCAGGTACGGTCGGGGAGATGCAGACCATCGGCGAGTTCGCTGTTGTGTTCGCCCAGCAGATCGGAATCGCAGTTCTGGTCGGTGTCGCTGTCGGATACATCGGCGGGAAATTGCTCGCGGCATGTTTCGACCGCCAGCTGATGTCGCACACGTGGCGCCAGATCGCCGTGCCGACGCTCGCGGTGCTCTGCTACCTGGTCGCCTCCGGGTTGAGTGGATCGGGTTTCATCGCAGCGTTCGTCGGAGGAATGGTGTTCGGGCGAATCGTGCGCGAGGAGTACGAGGACATCACGGAGTTCTCGGAGTCGCTTTCGCACCTGCTCACGATGATGTCGTTCCTTGTCTTCGGAATCGTCGTTCTCGGACCTGCGCTCTCGCTTGTGACGATGCCGATCGTCGTATATGCCGTTCTGTCGCTCACCGTCGTACGGATGATTCCCGTTGCACTTTCGCTGATCGGAGCGAATCTGTCATTCCCGACGATTGCATATGTCGGCTGGTTCGGACCTCGTGGCCTCGCAAGCCTCGTATTCGCGGGGACGATCGTGGCCGAGACGGATCCCGTTGCAAACCGTCTGACACTGACGATCATCGCTGCGACCGTGGGGCTCAGTGTGATCTTGCACGGCCTCACGGCTTGGCCGCTGTCACACGCATACGGACGGTGGGCTTCCGGCATGGATGAGTCCGATTCGGACGCCGGTGAGATGCAGCCGATGGCGCCGGTCAGGGTCAGAATGCGCATGACCGAGGACTGACCCTGCCGTTCACGGGTCGTTCTGATACGCTTTCGACCAGAGCGCATCGGAGCGCCTCCTGTCCGCGGCAAGGGCATAGCCCATCCGGTTGCAGTCGTTGTATGTCGACTTTCTTTCGGCCCACTTCAGCGGACATCGGGGCCGGCGAAAGGAAGAAGACATGTCCGCCGATACGGCACCGAAACCGCTGCCTGAGAATCCGAACATTTCGCATCTCAAGAAGCAGGCAAAGCAACTGAAGAAGACGTACGTAGCCGGGGTCCCGGAGGCCGTCGACCGCGTCAACCGCATAGCTGCGGACCTGATCGGGGCCGAGGATTTCACGCTCCGGGATGCACAACTCGTCATCGCCCGTGAATACGGATTCGAAGGCTGGCACGGGCTGATCACCGAGGTCGGCGAACGGATGGTCGATCAACGAGATCTCCACCGATGGTTCGGCACACAGCTGAACAATGCGACCTGAGACGTGATCTCGGACGGGTCGGTCGGACCTGATTCACCCGTGGAGGATCGCGAGCGAGCCTTGTACTCGGCGTACGCGTCCGCGTACCACTGGCGGGTGGCCGGTTCCGAGGAGAACGCGGCGAGGGGTGAACACCTGATCTCGCGAATGGCGACCGTCGTGGGCGAACCGGCTCTCGCGCTCCGACACGCTGAGCGCTGTCTCGAGATCATCGAAGCGAATCAGCAGCGGATGGCGGACTGGGATGCACCGTTCGGTTTCGAGGCCCTTGCTCGGGCACACGCGGCGTTGGGCCGTACCAGTGAAGCTTCGACCGCCCTGCACAGAGCTCGGGAGCTGACCCGAGGCGTTGCGGGCGCTGGCGACCGTGAAGTGCTCGAAGCCGAGATGGCACGCGGGCCGTGGTTCGGATTGTCGATGTGACGCCTACTCGGTGATCTCCAACGCATCGGTTGGGTCCGTGCTGAGGTCAGCTTCGAGGAACTCTGCCGTTTGTGGTAGTACAACGTGGACATCGGACTCTATGTGCAGGGAAACGGTGCTCGCGGTGATTTCCATATCGAGGACATGCCCTCCGAAGGCCCTCGCGTCATCGATGAAGTGGAAGTGATACCCGGGGACGTTGAACGCACTTGCGTATGGCGGCGTCCAGAAGCCGACGAGCGTGCCGCTGACCTCACCGGTGCGAAATTCGCTCTGGTGCCGCACGGCCTCGACGAGTCCCTCACCCGGAGCGGCTTTGCACGCAGCGCGCAGCGAGGCCGAAGAGGCAGTTACCTCGGCGCGTAATCCGACGAACAGGTTCTGGGAAGGGCGATGATCGTCCAGGGAGTCCTCGAACGCTGCCAGGGAACCAGCGCGACCCACTGACACGGCGAGATCCTCGTGAAACCGCGTGACGACGCCGAACGGTATGCCGATCTCGTCATCTGCCACCTGCACCGAGCCGTTTGCTCCTATCCGGTAGCACTGCCCGTCAAGCATGACCATCTCGCCGTCGAGACCATCGAACGTACCGAGCCCGAAGTCCCCGTGGCGTTTCATCTCTTCGACGGACACGAAGCCTCCGAAGACACCCTCGACCACCGCTGTGCTCGTGGACACCTGAAAGATCCCGTGACGTGGCAGATCGAAGGCCTCAGCGATCGCATGTTCCACAACCGCTGATGTGGTACCGCCCGTGCGTTTGCGCTCGGCTTGGATGGCGTTCCACACGCTTTCCGAGACATCACATCTGAGTTCGCGTGTCACGCGGTGTCTCCTCTGTTTCGAGACCGCCCGGACACCGATGCGGTCAGATCAGTGCAGAGCCCCACACGGGGATGAACGCACCGTTGACGACCTTCGATTCCTTGGTCGCGAGAAAGTTGATCACATCAGCTATTTCCTGCGGCTGGGGCCAATTCACATAGTCGGCGTAGGGGAGCGCGGCCCTGGTGGCATCGGTGTTGATCACCGACGGGAGCAACGCGTTGCAGGTCGTGTTGGTGTCCAGAAGCTCCGTCGCAACCGATTTGGCGAGGGCGAGCACCCCAGACTTCGCGACGTTGTATGCAGCCTGACCTGCGGGTGCGTCGATCGCATGCTTCGACCCCATGAGAATGATCCGGCCCCAATCCTCATCCATGTTTCCGATGGCGGCACGGGTTGTGTTCCACGCGGTGCGGAGGTTCAGGTCGATCATGCGATCGAGCCGCACATCGTCGGTTTCGCTGACATCCCTTCCGCCGGACCAGCCCCCGACGAGCGAACACATCACGTTGATCGAACCGAATGCCTCCACGGCCTCAGCGGTGAAGTCGTTCACAGCAGTCGCATCCGAGACGTCGACGCGACGAAGAATCAAACGGTCCTCGTCGAAATCGAGCGTGCTCTCGAGGGCCGTCGCCTCGTCCGGGAGGAGGTAGGTCGTCGCGACGTTGAAACCACGATCGAGGAGGAGCGGGAGAAGGCAGCGCCCGACCGAGCCGGTTCCGCCTGGTACGACTGCAACTGGATTACTCATGCGGTACACACTAGCGAGACTTCACCCTCTGACCCATCGGGCGTCACGCTCGGACGACTCGGATGTTGACCGCTGCGAGCTCAGGAAGGAGGTCGGCCCCCGATACCGCCTGATGCATGGTTCTGACACCGCGTGCGTCCACGACGCCGCGTAGCATCAGGTCGGCGAGTGCCGTGGCGGGAAAGGCGGTCGTCCTGGCCAACGCGCTGAAACCGCCTTGCTCGGTGTCCTCGAATTGCAGCACCTCTGTGCGGCCCTCTGCGTCGGTGAGGGAGACACGGACGAGTACCAGGTCGGGAGCGCCTCGCGGGAGGCTGCGGTCCAGCGCATCGATGAGGACGTCCCGTGGGGCGTAGCCGTGTTCGGTCTGCTCTTGTGCAAACAGTCCGAGCTCACGGAAGGATCGGAAGATTGAGCCGTGGCCCGGGAACCTCAGGGTCTTGTACTCGAGGGATCTCACCCGGCCCTCATGGTCGAGACACATCCTCGACGTGCCTCCCGCGGTCGAGAACGCTTCCAGCGGTCCCCAGTCCGGCCAGTCGACGTCCTCGAATCGATCCAGCGGTTCGACCGTCCTGTGCATGCCGCCCTCGATGATCTCGCACGGCTCGGCGTACTCGTTGATGAGCCCCGCCGGGTTGAAGGCCAGCTGGTATCCGAGTGCTCCGACTGGTCGCTGGGGGAGTGCGCCGACCCGGATCTGGACGCTCTCGATCGACTCTGTTGTGCATTCCGCGATGAGGTGAGCACCCATGACGTTCGCAACGCCAGGGGCGAGACCACAATCGGGGACGATGAGCACATCTGCGGATGCGGCATCTCCGTCGAGGGCGACCTGTTCGGCGACCACCGTCGGGTTGCCTCCGAAGTCGAGCGCATGCGTGTGGGTGTCGATCGCCGCACGCGTTACGTCGACGCCGTACCGATAGGGAACAGCAGAGATCACGAGCTCGTGCGGGTCGAGCATGTCGCGGAGGTTCCGACCGGCGGTGACATCCACTTGGTGTGTCTCGACCCCGAACCGTGCCGCTGCTGCTTCGACGCTTTCGCCTGACGCATCTGCAGCTACGACGTCGTGACCCCGGCGGATGAGATCCGATATCGCTGCGGATCCGACGATGCCAGTGCCGAGAACGAGGACGCTCATGGTGTGAGACGCTTGAACGATTCCACAGGTCCCAGACCCAATGCCGTTCCGTTCGACCGGTGCCACTCGTGGATCCGCTCTTCGAACGCAGCGCGGTTGGCGCTGTTTGCATGGGCATCGCCCCTGGTCGTTCCGCCCTGACTCGAATGGCACAGGAGAGCCCGAACTTTCACTTCTTCCCACTGGGGGTCCACGGGTTCGGCATGGTCAGGCTCGTCCGCGGACCAGAGGAGCAGAGCACTCGGCCGGTGCGCTTCAAGGCCTGAGTCCGTCAGGGCGAGAGGCTCGCGAGCCGAAACGACTCCATCGACCGCGGCGAATCCCGTCGCCCGATGGTCCGGGTGCATCTGATACCGCTGCCACGGGTCGTGACTGAGGACTACCTCCGGTTTGTGACGGCGGATCTCCAGGGCGATTGCGGAGCGGAGATCCGATGAGTATTCGAGCTCTCCGTCGACCTCGCCGAGGTGGACGGTGAGGACGGCACCGAGTTCGGCAGCGGCAGCCGCCTGCTCCTGCTCGCGACGCGCGACCAGCGCATCCCGATCCTCGTCAGGGTCCCACGATCCCTTCGACCCATCGGTCACGACAAGCATCGTCACCTCACAGCCGACAGCGGCCCACCGTGCGATCGTCGCACCGGCCCCGAACTCTGCGTCGTCGGGATGAGCGCTGATGGTGAGCGCGGACGATGGGGTCTCGAGTGGCGCTCCGGCGCCGAGCAATTCGTCGTAGAAGTCCGAGGTCACGACGGGAGCGTAGTGCCAAGATCCACACCGAGCGCGAGCAGCTCCCTGTGATGCTGTGCGGTGTCCACCTCGAGGGCAAGCCTGCGATCGGCAACCACTTCGGCTGCCGGGATGAGGGCAAAGTGCCGTGTGAACGAATCGGGTCCGTATGAGAACTGGATCGGAGCATGGCCGGCGATGAGGTTCGTGCCGCCGTCGATGCTCGGCGCCAGAACTGATCGTCCGGCATCGACCGATGCGAATACGGTGTCGAAGATCTCGCGGTCGACGAGTGGCAAGTCTGCATGCACGACGACCCACGGCTGGTCCACATACGCGACCGCTGCCGTGACGGCGCCGCTGAGGCCATTCCCGTTGTCATCGAGGACCGCAGCGTCCCGGTCGCGCGCCCACGATCGGACTTGGTGATCGTCCGTGAGCACTCGGACCACCACGCCGCGTCGGGTGGCGGCGTCCACGACGAGTTCCGCAAGGGACACACTCAGGGCTGAACGAGCTTCGCCGTCAAGAACCCCGGCGAGGCGCGTCATGCCGTCGAAGCTACGGATCGGGACGATGACGTTGATCATGACGACTCAGTGATCGGCATGGAACTCGGCGAGTTGGACCAGCACTCCATTGGCAGACTTGGGATGGACGAACGCTTCCTTCCACTCCGGATCTGAGTCGTCGAATCCCACGACGGTGAAACCGAGACGCTGCGCTTCGGCGACGGCATCGTTGAGGTCCCGGACCTTGAACGTTAGGTGATGGAGCCCCTCACCGCGGTCGGCGATGAACTGATTGATGAAGTGGTCGGTGTCGTCGGGATCGAGCGGTGCGATGAGTTCGAGAGTGCCTTGTCCGGGTAGGCGGAACTGTTGCCACCCGAAGTGCCCGGATTCGCTGATGCCGCCGTCGAAGGGAACGGCACCCATGAGGGCGAGCAGCGGGGCTGCACCGTCGAACGTTCTGACGGCGACGGAGACGTGATCGAACCGCTCGACGATCTCCCCGAGGTGCGAAGTGAGTTCGGTGTCACCAGTCATCGTGGCGTGGCGATCTTGCGCTCGTACCACTGCAACAGGACGCTCAGCGAGACCGTGAGCAG
>CAYTWC010000033.1:8218-11605 GCA_964441975.1 uncultured Acidimicrobiaceae bacterium
GATAGAACGCGGCGAGGATCATGTATCCGACCATGAACTGGAAGGTCCCGCCCGTCCAGAGCTTCGTCATCTGGGTGAGTTCCCGTACCGCCAGGAAAGACACGAGCGACGAGTCCTTGACGAGGGCGATGAGATCGTTTCCGAGCGCAGGCAGGATGTTCTTGACGGCCTGGGGCCAGACGATCAGACGGAACACCTGGAACCGACTGAGCCCCATCGACATCCCTGCTTCGCGCTGGCCTGTGCCGACCGATTCGATCCCAGCTCGGAACACCTCGGCGATGAACGCGGCGTAGATGAGCCCGACGGCGACGGTCGCCTTGACCGCCGGCGATGCGATCAGGGCTCTTGCCGGAATCCCGAGTGCCCCCATCAGGGCCGGCCATGCGACGAGGCCGACGAAGATGATGGTGACGAGCACCGGGATTCCACGGATCAGCTCGATGTAGAAGATGGCGAAGTTCTTCGCGACCGGGTTCTTGGCGAGCCGCCCGACAGCGACGATCAACCCGAGTGTCATCGCGAGGAGGAAACCTCCAGTGGTCACCACGACCGTGAGTGTCAATCCGCCCTTGATGAACTCGTACCCGTCCCGCCACGTGTCGTCAGTGAGGATCTTGTAGACGGGAAACGCGATGACACCGATGATGCCGATGAACCACCACGGGAACCCGGACCATTCGTAGCGAACCCTCGCTCCGGGAGGGGTTGGGTCGGCAATGGGGGGCTGTACGGCTGTCATGTACTTCCTGTCGTCACGGCTGGTGCAAACATACCGTTTCGGGTACAGCGAAGGGGTCGGACCATCGGTCCGACCCCTTGCGATTCACTTGGCGAATGGACGATCAGCCTGTGAACTGGATGAACCAGATGCTGATCAGGTCTTCAAGCGTCCCATCCTCATCCATGTCCGCCAGTACCCCGTTGACAGCGTCGATGATGTCGGAATCCTTCGGGTAGATGAACCCGAGTGGGTCTGACTGGAGGTCATCGGTCAAGAGCTTGGTCGCATCCGCGTTCGCCCCGACATACCCTTGGCCTGCGACGTCATCGATTATGACGGCGTCCACGTCACCTTGGATCAGCGCTTCGACAGCAACACCGAATTGGTCGTAGGCATCGATTCGATCGTCACCGACGAGGCTGACACCCAGCTCGTAGTTGGTCGTGCCGACCTGTGTGCCGAGACGGTAGTCACCAGCGTTGAACTCCTCGGCGGAGGAGAACCGATCTTCGTCGGCTCGGACCATATAGCGCTGGATGGTCGTCATGTACGGGTCCGAGAAAGCGACGACTTCCTTGCGTTCCTCGGTGATCGAGATGCCGTCGGCAGCCACGTCGTAGACGCCCTGCCCCGTTTCCTCGATGACCGCTGGCCAACCGGCCTCGACGAACTCAGCCGTGCATCCGAGACGCGAACAGATCTCGTTCCAGATGTCGTAGTCGAAGCCTTCTGCTTCGCCGGTGTCCTCGTTGATGAAGTTGAACGGCGTGTATGCGTTCTCGACACCGACGCGAATCGTCCGTCCCTCGAGATCGCCTCCTGAGTCATCACCGCCACAGGCGGTCGCAATGAGGGCGACTGCGAGCGCGATGACGAAGAGTCTGATTGCTTTCTTCATGTTGATTCCTTCATTTGGTTGCCGTGCTTGCGCACCAGCGAATGGTACTCGACAGCACCCGGCCTATGCCAGCAGCGAAACGCACGGTATGTCGCCGGGGTCAGCCCTAAGGTGGCCGCGATGCACCGCAAGACCAAGATCATCGCCACGCTCGGACCGGCCACTGACACCGTCGAGACCATCACGAAACTGATCGATCGCGGCATGGACGTCGCGCGGATCAACTTCTCACACGGGACCCACGCCGACCACGCTCGTCGTGTCAACATCGTGCGGACCGTGGCGTCCGATCTCAATCGCCCGATCGCCGTGATGCAGGACATCCAAGGGCCCAAGATCCGGGTCGGCGAGTTCCCCGGAGGCAGCATCGAGCTCGAGGACGGGGCGGAGGTCACCCTCGTGCCCGGCGAAGGGATAGGAACCGTCGACGAGATCCATGTCGCGTACCTCGACCAGGTCGAGATGTCGGTCGGTGGCGTCATCCTGCTGTCCGACGGCATCATCTCGCTCGAAGCGACGAAAGTCACGAGGGAGCGGATAACAGCCATCGTGACGCTCGGGGGAGTGCTCCGCGATCACAAGGGAGCAGCATTTCCGGGCGCAAGAACGACCATCCCCGTCGTCACGCCCAAGGATGTCGAAGACCTCGAATTCGGCGAGTACATCGGTGTCGATGCGGTGGCCGCTTCGTTCGTCACGAAGGGCGACGACCTGCGCTCAGTACGAGAGGTAGCCGGCGACACGATCCTCATCGCCAAGATCGAGACCGCGGTCGGGTACATGAACCTCGATGACATCCTGCCCGAATGCACCGGTGCGATGGTTGCCAGGGGTGACCTCGGCGTCGAACTGTCGATTCAGTCGGTGCCGCGAGCTCAAAGCGAGATTCTTCGTCGGACCAATGCTGCGGGACGGATTTCGATCACAGCGACGGAGATGCTCGAGTCGATGATCCGGACGCCGCGTCCGACGCGCGCCGAAGTGACCGACGTCTACCGCTCGGTGATCGACGGCACCGATGCAGTCATGCTCTCGGCGGAGACGGCGATCGGTGAGTACCCGACGCGAGCTGTCCAACTCATGGCGGACATCGTGCGCGAGGCGGAGAAGTCGCCGGACTACGGCCGTGCCGAGGACCTCAGTGGCATCGAGGACGGCGCGGCGTTCGCATCTGCAACGGCGGAGGCGGCAGTGGACACGGCTGACCGGCTAGGGCTCGAGTCCATCGTTGCGTTCACGGAATCAGGGACGACGGCCCGACTGCTGTCGAAGTACCGACCGAACGCAGACGTGTACGCATTCACACCGTTCAACTCGACCTATCAGAGCATGGCGATGCTCGGTGCCGTCTCGCCGATGATGTTGGACCGTGTGAATTCGACCGACGAGATGATCGCCGTCGCGGAGAAGGAACTTGTCCGACGCGGGATAGCGAAAGACGGCGACGGAGTGGTGATGATCGCCGGAGTGCCTCCGAATCAGCAGTCTTCGACGAATCTCATGAAATTGCATGTGATCGGCTCGGGTGACGTCCTCCATCCCGATGCCGAGGTGTGATCTCCCAAGAGAAGCCTTTGGTCCCGGGAACCGATGGCAATCCTCTGGGGGTAGCATGGCACCAGCGAAACGAGTCGGAGGTCTTCGTTGGGACAGCGCATTGAAATAGACAGCTCGACGATCGTCGACAACATCGCGGTGTTCGCCACGAACAGAAGCTTCACGGGAACAGATGGTGAGGGCTACACGAGTTCGGACGATGCTGGCG
>CAYTWC010000033.1:11615-12130 GCA_964441975.1 uncultured Acidimicrobiaceae bacterium
CTTCCGCAGGCCAACCACCGGACCGTTCCCCGCAAAGCTCGCGGCAGAGATGTTCGAAGCCGACGCCGCGTTGACCCGCGTCTACATCGATCAGAACGCGTTGGTCGTCGAACGGTCCGGTGGTTGGCCTGCGGAAGCAGTCGACGCAACCTCAAGCGTGATCAGTGACTTCTTCTTGTTCTATCCGGACCAGGACTGATTCCCGCTACTCGCCTGGTTCATCGAAGACGCCGATCGTCAGTTTGATCGTGGTCCCCGCGTCCACCCAGGTGCCGGGCGCAGGGTCCTGACCGATCACTGCGCCATCGTCGGCAGGGTCGTCGACGAACACATCGGTTCGTGCCGCAAGCAGGCCAAGCACCTCGAGTTCTTCCAGGGCTTCGCCCCAGGTCTTCCCCGACAAGCTCGGGAGCTGGACCGGGCAGTCGATCGGCTCGCCGGAGACCTCACATGGGTGCACTGTGTACTGCTCGGACAGCGGTCGGTAACGCCAGGTCAGCTCAAGGTCCGTCTCG
>CAYTWC010000034.1:0-12095 GCA_964441975.1 uncultured Acidimicrobiaceae bacterium
CTTGAAGATCCGTCAGCCCGGAGGGCCTTCGAAGCGGTGGGAGCCGACCCGCTTTCATACCGCGAAGCAATCAACCGATCGCACGCCGACGCACTCGAATCCGTGGGGATCGAGGTCGGCGACATCGCATCCGATCTGCCAGAACCCGCATCCCCGCCGCGATCGGTGTTGCAGTCCGAACCCTCACTCCAGGACGCGTTCAAGAAGGTGGTTGACCGCGTGCGTGCGGAACGGTCACAGATCTACGGCGCCTATGTCGTCGAGTCTGTCGCTGAAGCCGAACATGGGACGGCGATCAGGGCGTTGCGAACGATGGGCGTCGATCCACGGCGCCTCGCGGCTGCCGCTCGCGATGAGATCGACAGGCTCAACGGCGGGTCATAGCCGACCCGGAGCTCACGAATCGGCTGCGGTTCCGGATTCGGCCAGACGTGACGCCTTCCACAGATCGATGCCCGCATCGGTGGCGAACTGATCGATCGCCACGAGTTCATCGTGTGTGAATGCCAGGCGTTCGACGGTCTTGATGTTCTCTTCGAGTTGGGAGACCGAACTCGCTCCGATGAGTGCCGACGTCACTCTGGTATCGCGTAGCACCCAGGCGATCGCCATCTGGGCGAGGGTCTGACCTCGTTCGAGGGCGAGGTCGTTGAGCGATCGGATGCGATCGATGACGTCGTCGGTCAGCCACTCGGGGTGGAGGCTGTCGTTCTTGGTCGCTCGTGAACCGGCAGGTATTCCGTCGAGGTACTTGGTCGTGAGCATCCCCTGGGCAAGTGGGGAGAAGGCGATGCAACCGACGCCGCGTTCTGCCAACACGTCGAGGAGTCCGTCTTCGACCCAGCGGTTCAGCATGGAGTACGACGGCTGGTGGATGGTCAGCGGAACCCCCATCGAATCGAGAATCGAGGCAGCCCTCGCGGTGTTCTCGGGGGAGTACGAAGAAACGCCCACGTACAGCGCCTTGCCCTGACGCACGGCGTCGGCGAGGGCTCCCATCGTCTCCTCAAGCGGTACGTCGGGGTCGTATCGATGCGAATAGAAGATGTCGACGTAGTCGATGCCCATCCGCGCAAGGCTGTCATCGAGGCTCGTCAGCAGATACTTGCGGGATCCACCTTCGCCGAACGGACCCGGCCACATGTCCCATCCTGCCTTGGTCGAGATCACGAGCTCGTTGCGATACGAGCCGAGTCCCTCTTTCAGGACCCGGCCGAAGAACTCCTCCGCATGTCCATAGGGCGGTCCGTAGTTGTTGGCGAGATCGATGTGGAATATGCCGCTGTCGAACGCGTGGTTGAGCATTCCTCGCATCGCGGTCGGGTCACCAGTGCTGCCGAAGTTGTGCCACAACCCGAGCGTGATCGCCGGTAGGACGAGACCGCTTCGACCGCTGCGGCGTTGTGGCATCATCGCATAACGGTCGTGACCTGACATCGTGCTCTCCAGTGTGGCTTCGATCTGCATGCTAGGTCGCTTCGTTTCGCCCGAATCGTCGATGCGGCGTTACCGCGAGAGCGCCAACGCGATGTCCTTCCGAAAGGTCGGTAGGGGAATCGCGCACGGATCGGACTCGCATTCGACCTCGACAGGATCGAGCCAGACCCCTGTCCACGTGTTGTAGGGCTGTACGGTCCAGGTCCCGGTCGGCACACCATCGAGGAAGACCGTCACACCCGGGACCTCCCTCCCGATTTGTTGCTCTTCGAGGCTCGTTCCCTCGAGCGCCGCATCCTGGATCCAGACGACGCCGCCGTCGTCTCCGACGACCCCCCATCCGCGGACGGATTGCTCCGATGCCGTCACGCCGACGGCGACAGGATCGTACGTGACGAGTGGGACCGCCTCGACGAAATCGGCGAATCGTCGCATATCTTCGATCATCGACTCGTCGAATGAGTTGTAAGCGCTGTTGTCGTTCCACTCGATCGGCGTCATCGACGCACCCGCACCGAGGGCCGCCCAGTTTGCGTAGTGGAGCATCTCGGGATAGTGCTGCTGACCTCGGATGCCGTACTCGCCCACCCAGTTCGGCTTCTCCTCGCGGTTCCACATCCGTCGTGTCCACTCGGCGACCACCGCACCGTTCTCGATCGGGTCATTGCCGAACACTTCATAGAGGTGGACCTGGGGCACATCCATCACGGCGTGTCCCGTCGGCCAATCGAAGTTCCCGGAACCGGTCGCGGTGGTCGGATGATCGAAGGGGTCGTTGTCCTGGAAGTACGTGTTGACCCGTTCGTGCCACGGATCGGTCTGTTCGTACGACTCCGTGCCGTTGATCTCGGTGATTGTCTGCCACATGAGGATCGACGGTGAGTATGACCAACGAGCGATGATGTACCGGTAGTAGTTCTCTTGCCATGCCCACGCCTCGTCATCGACGAAGAATCCATCGATGTCGATGAGTCGGGAGAAGCCGTTGAACTGCCAGCGATCGTCCGGCCAGTCGTGAGCTCCGGTGCGGAGGAACTGGTGCGTCCACACGGTGAACACGAGTGCGATGTCGCTGGCCTCGGCCTCGCTGACGATGAAGTCGATGATTCGCATCGGTCCGGCCGAGTAGGTGTCATGGCGATCCTGGATGAAGTTGCTTCCCCACGTCGGCCACCACATCTCGTAGTTCTCGCCGGCTTCCTCCATCGTGACGAACTTGCGCAGCGTGCCGTCTGCCGTTGCGCCACCGAACGACATGTCGAGATCGGCATGCCCTCTCCCGTACCAGGGTGTTCCGTCCTCGTAGGCGAAGTAGCGCGGACTGTACGTCGGGTCGACCTCGATACCGACCCTGAGGAACCCCTTGTGGTCACTCTCCGCCACCGCGACGGAACCTTCGAACGGCGCGCTCGTCCCTTCCGTGTCTGTCACGGCGATCGTGTATGTCCACGTCCCGGGTGTATCCGGAGTGAATCGGATGCGCCACGAGTCATCCGCATCCCAGAATCCGGGGACGGTGGCCCCAGACCCGTCCGGCCCGGTGAATGTCGCATCCAACGCCACGTCTCGTTGATCGAACGGGTTGCTGTAGTCCGCGACGATGTCCACTTCGAACTCCAGCAGTTCGTAGGCAGCCGGCTCGGTCACCGCTTCCGCTCTGGCGACGACGGGCAGGTCCGCCATCGGTGTCGACGTGGTGGTGGGTTGGGTCGTCGAAACCGTCGCCGAGGTCGTCACATCACTCGTGGTGGGTGAACATGCCGTCGACGCGAGCATCAGAGCCGCAATCCCGACCGCGGTGCGAACTGATGGTCTCATCGTGCCAGGAACTGCTCGTAGAGCCGTCGTGCGTGGGTTGCAGGGTCGCGGTAGAAGTCATCAGGTGTGATGTCGAGGTCGACCGTCCGCGCAGCGGGAGCGACGGTCGGCGAGCTGGCGGCAAACCGCTTCATCACGTCTGCGTGGGGTTTGAGCGATCCGTCAGGTCGGACAAGACCGAAGTGGCGCTCGTGTTTCGCACCATGCTCATCGCACGGCGGACGGTCCCAGAGTTCCTCCGCATAGTCGGCGAAGCACCAGAGGAACGATCCGGGACTGCCGACTTCGACGAGGCGAGGCAACACCTCCCTGACGTACTGCGCGAGGTACTCCTCCCCGGTCATGAACTGGGTCCGGTGCTGTCCGTACGCGTCCCACTCCCAAACGACGGATGCCTCGGTGTCGGGAGATGTGCATCCTCCCCACTCCTCTGCGAGACAGGGCTTTCCCGACAGCGCTGTCGTCAGGGCGCAGGTGAACGGCACGAAATCCGGATCGAGCGGACCCTCCGACCACGCTGCGTACATCGGGTAGCCGTGCATCACTGCGAGGTCGCTCTGACCGAACACGTCGTCGACCCGCAGCCCGTTGGCCTCGACCAGACTCGCGACGTGGAGACCGGTCGTGACCTTGTGCGACGGATCGATCGAGCGAACCAGATCGGTCATCTCGGTGACCCACCGCCGGCCGTCCGATCGGGACTCCGGGTGGGCGAACAGATCCGGTTCGTTTCCGAGGTTCCACATCCAGATCGCCTCGTGGTCGGCAAACTCGGACACCACCGTTCGAAGGAGCAGCCGTTCGGCGTCGAGCGCGATGGGATCGGAGAACATGTTGCGATACGCGGAATCCACGACCTCACCACTCGAGACGACCTGACGAACGTGCGGAGACGGTTGATGGACGGCGGCCGGATCGAGAAGCCACGACGGAGCCCAGTTCGGACCACTCATGTGGCCGGTGAAGAACGTCACGTCGAGTTGGAGGCCACGCGCAGCGGCAACGTCGCACACGGTGGTGAGGTCTCTCATCCTTTCGGATTCGACCGAGTCGGGGGTCTTCTGCCAGTCGTCCCAGAGCAGGAAGATCCGCACGACCGACATCCCCAGGTCGGCGATGATGTCGAATTCATCGGCTACCTCTCCGGCATCGAATTGGCTCCACCAATACATGGCCTTGCGACGTGGCCAGTAGTTCACGCCGGTTATGAAAGGGTCGGCTGTGTTCACGGCTCTGCCTCCACTTCGGCGCACCCGTGCGGTCGGAAGCCGCCACCATACTGAAAGCGCTCTCGCCCTGTCGAATGATTTCAGGAAGATTGTGGGTGTGTTTCGCTTGACATCTCTGTGAAACAGTTTCTACAGTGAAAGCGCTCTCAGACTGAAAGCGCTTTCAATGGATCAGATGACGACCGCCAGAACGCTTGATGACCTGGCACGGCTGACCGGCTATTCCCGTGCAACGGTCTCGCGTGTGATCAACGGCGGTCCGGTCTCGGAGCAAACCAGGGACAAGGTGTTGGCCGTTCTCGAGACGACCGACTATCGCCCGAATGTCGCGGCCAGGAGTCTTGCCAGCGGACGGACCGGAGTGATGGGCATCGTCATGCACGTAGCGGCGCAGCTGACGTTCTCCGATGCGTACTTCGCCGGGTTGCTCACCGGCATATCCGAACAGCTCTCGGATCAGTCGCTCGGGATGATGCTTTGGCTCGGGAATCGGTCCGGAGAGGAGACGCTCGACCAGATCGTCGGAATGGGCATGCTCGACGGTGTCATCGTCACCGCGGACACCAAGGCGGATCCGTTGGTCGATGGTCTCCGCGAGTCGGGTATGCCGGTTGTGTTGATCGGGCATCGCCGCGAGGACAGCGATGCGAGCTACGTCGACATCGACAACGAAGGTTCAGCTGAGCGGGCCACCAACCACCTGCTGTCGCTCGGACGCCGCAGGATCGGCCACATCACCGGTCGTCGGGGGACCGTTTCGGGCGACGATCGCGTCCTCGGGTACCAGACGGCGCTTCGCAAGGCAGGGCTCGATCCCGAGGGACTCATCGTGGACGGGGACTACACGCCTGAGACCGGCTACACCGCCGCAGTCGCACTGATCAATCAGGACGTCGATGCGATCTTCTGCGGGAGTGACCACACAGCCACGGGTGCACTCGCCGCCATCCGCGACGCGGGTCTGCGGGTACCCGACGACATCGCAATCATGGGATTCGACGATCTCGATTTCGCCGCCACCACGGATCCGCCACTCTCGACGGTTCGACAGGACATCGGCGAGCAGGGCCACGAGGCAGCACGAACCCTGATCCATCTCGCCGCGAACCCGGACATGGGGCCCAGAAGGATTCTCCTTCCCACGGAGATCGTCGTTCGCCAATCGACGGTGGGTGACGTCAGGTGACCGAACACACAAGAACCCGGATGAGAGGCCGCTGTGGGAGCGGCGAATCGTCCTTGAGACCCCAATCCGATCGGGCTTGGGGAGCAAACAAGAGGAAGGAAAGCGATGAAACGCAACCGAATCATCGCCCTAGTAGTAGCGCTCTTGCTGATCGTCTCGGCGTGCAGCTCAGGAGAATCAGAGAGCACCACTACTACTGCGGGCGAAACCGGCGATACAACAACGACCTCCGGTAGCGCTGAGACTACCACCACTGCAGGCGAGCCCTCCGGCGACGCCGTCGAGATCCGATGGTTCATCGGTCTCGGTGCCGGTGGTCAGCCAGAACAGCGCGACGCGCAGCTCGCGGTCGTCGACGAGTTCAATGCATCCCAGGACGAGATCGTGATCGTGCCTGAGATCGTCGAGAACGACGTCGCCTACGAGACACTCGCGACGCAGATCGCATCAGGCAACGTACCGGACATCATCGGGCCGGTTGGTCGCGATGGGTCGAACGCGTTCGCCGGGTTGTACGAGGACATCGAGCCACTCGTCGCGGAAGCAGGCGTGTCGCTCGACCGCTGGTCCGGACCTGCGGTGGACGGTCAGCGCGAAGGTGATGGCACCCTCGTCGGCCTGCCGTTTGCTTCGTTCCCGTCAGCGCTGTACTACAACCGTGACATGTTCGACGCGGCCGGCCTTCCGTATCCGCCACAGGAGTACCCCGAAACCGGTGTAGCGGTGTACGGCGAAGGCACCGAGTACGAAGGTCCTTGGGACTATGACAAGGTCGCCGAGATCGGTGCCCTCATGTCAGTTGACGCAAATGGTGTTTACGGCGACGAAGCCGGGTACGACCGCTCGAACGCGGTGGAGTTCGGATTCGTGTGGCAGTGGACCGACCGTTTGTTCCAGCAGGGTTCGTTCTGGGGTGGCGGCTACCCGCTCGCTTCGAACGGCGAAGCTGAGATCCCGCAGGCCTGGGCCGACGAGTGGGCTTGGTACCACGATGCGATCTGGGAGTCAGGTTTCGCACCAAGCCAGGAACAGGTTGACGCACTCGGAAACGCATTCCAGTCGGGCAACGTCGCGATGGCGATGACGCACCTCTGGTACACATGCTGCATCCGTGACGATGCGAACGACCTCGCGGGTGATTTCTGGGACGTTGCGATTGCGCCGGCGAACCCGAACGACGGAACCGTCACGGCCAACCTGCACGCTGACACGTTCAGGATCATGGACGGAACCGAGCATCCCCAGGAGGCGTTCACCGTCCTGTGGTATCTCGTGACCGACGCTGCGCTCCCGCTGCTCACGGCGTATGGCGCTGCACCCGCTGACATCTCGCTCACCGATGCGTTCATCGCGAACCTCGAGGAGCAGTACCCACAGGGTGTCAATTGGGACGTGTTCCTCGCCGGTGCCGAGCACTCGGAAGTCCCGTCGCATGAGACGTGGCTCCCCGGCTGGGAACCGTACAAAGAGGCGATGGACACGCTCAAGAGCGCACTCCTGACAGATCCGGATCTTGACCTTCCGTCGGCGATCACCGACCTGGAAGCGCAATTGACGACGATCTTCTCGAGCAACTAGGGGTCGGCGAGTACTGAGATGTCGACCAATCTCTACCGGAGGGGTGCGACCGCTGCGGCGGCCGCACCCTCTCCGGCCAACGACAAACGCCGAAAGGTCTCGACCTTGCACAAGAGGCGAGGTCGGGCGGGTCTGTGGTTCGTGTCACCGTGGATCATCGGGTTCCTGCTGTTCTTCCTGATCCCGATGATCGCGTCGCTGTGGTTCTCCTTCACCGATTTCTCGCTCGTGAGCGACGACGGAATCCACTTCATCGGGCTTGACAACTGGCGCCGCCTGTTCAGTGATCCCGAAGTCCACAACTCCGCATGGGTGACGATCAAGTTCGGTCTGTTCGCGCTCCCGTTCGGGATGTTCTTCCCGCTGCTGCTGGCGTATCTGCTCGTTTCACAATCCCTCAAGGGCAAAGAGGGATTCCGGGCGCTGTATTACATGCCATCGATCATCCCGTTCGTCGCAGCCGTTCTGATCTTCGGCGGAATCATGAACGGTCAGACCGGATGGCTGAACCGCTTCCTCAACATTTTCGGGATCGACGGACCGAGTTGGTTCCTCGATCCGTTCTGGGTCTATCCCGCCCTCGTGTTCATCGGACTGTGGGGTGTCGGGAACGCCATGCTCATCTTCATCGCATCGATGAACTCGGTGTCATCGTCGTTGTATGACGCCGCCAAAGTCGACGGAGCGTCACAGATCCGGCTCTTCTGGCATATCACGCTGCCGGTCATCAGTCCGATCATCTTCTACAACCTCATCATCCTGCTGATCGGTCTCTTCAACTACTTCTTGGTCCCGTTCGTCCTCAACAACGGGTCGGGTGCTCCCGGGGGTGCGACCAACTTCTACGCCCTCTACTTCTACAAGGTCGGGTTCCAGTTCTTCGACATGGGCTACGCAGCGACACTCGCGTGGGCTCTGTTCGTGGCGGCGCTGATCATCACCGGACTCGTCTTCTGGTCGGCGAAGTACTGGGTCTACTACGAGTTCAAGGGGCTGTGACATGACCGCCACGAAACCGCGCCCCGCCGCGACCCCGACACGACGCCGAACGAAGCAAACCTCACGGACCACGTCCCGACGGACCCGTAACCCGTGGACCTGGGTGGTGACCGGGTTCACGGGCCTGCTCCTGGTGATATTCCTGATGCCGCTCGCCTACATGGCGATCACATCGGTCAAATCAGAGGAACAGTTGGCTGATCTCGACGGTCCCATCCTGCCGAAGTCGGCTGTCACGATCGAGTACGAAGGGGAAGACCTCCCGCTCCTGCTCGTCCCGATCGATTCTGGTGATCCGGAAGGCGAGACACGAGCCCTCGGTCTCCTGCGGCCCGGCCGTGCGGTGTCGCAGTTCGTCGACCCGGAGGACCTCGATGCTCCACCCATCGAGTGGGAAGGCAACTACCGGATCCTCGTGCCGGTCGAAGAGCTGGATCTCCACTTCGACAACTATCCGAAGGCGTGGGACCTGATGAACTTCCCCCTCCTGCTCCGCAACACGATCGTCATCGCCGGACTCGGGACGATCGGTGCGGTCGGGTCGTCCGTCCTCGTCGCATATGGTCTCGCTCGCTTCAAGATCCCGTTCGGACGGTCGATCCTCGTGATCCTGATCGCAACGATCGTCCTTCCCCGGTTTGTGATGCTCGTTCCGACGTACGCGCTGTTCGTGAAGATCGGCTGGGTCGACACATGGTTACCCCTGATCGTGCCCCACTTCTTCGCGAACGCGTTCAATGTGTTCCTGCTCCGACAATATTTCCTGACCATCCCATCCGAGCTCGACGAGGCGGCGACAATCGACGGTGCCGGACCTTTCCGTACCCTGTGGTCCGTCATCCTGCCCCAGATGAAACCTGCGCTTGTCGCCGTCTCGTTGTTCCACTTCTACTTTGCGTGGAACGACTTCTTCGAGCCGATGATCTACCTGTCGACCCGGCCGGATCTCCAACCGATATCCGTCGGGCTTCGCACCTTCAACACCTTGTACGACAACCAGCCGACGCTCATCCAGGCTGGGGCGATGCTCGCCCTTATCATTCCGGTCGTCGTCTTCCTCTTTGCCCAGAAAGTATTCCTCAAGGGAATCGACCTTTCCGGTGTACAGAAATGATGCACCCCGACTCATCCGTGGGAGAGACAGTGAATCCATCCAGATCCGATTTTCCGAGCGACTTCCTCTGGGGCACCGCGACCGCCTCGTATCAGGTGGAGGGCGCCGTGTCCGAGGGCGGCCGTAGCCCGTCGATCTGGGACACGTTCTCCCACGCACCGGGGAACATCCAGAACGGTGATACCGGCGACCTCGCTGTGGATCACTACCACCGATTCCGCGAGGACGTCGGTCTGATGGCGAAGCTCGGACTCAACGCGTATCGATTCTCGATCTCGTGGTCGCGTCTCATCCCCGACGGGATCGGCGAGGTGAACGAGGAGGGTGTTGCGTTCTACCGAGCCCTGTGCAAGGAGCTGATCGACGCTGGTATCGAACCCTCGGTGACGCTGTACCACTGGGATCTCCCACAGGTTCTCCAGGATCGCGGCGGCTGGCTCTCGCCCGAGTCGCCGGCATGGTTCACCCGCTACGCCACCGTTGCGAAAGCGGCGCTCGGCGACCTGGTCAGAACGTGGTCGACCCTGAACGAGCCGTGGTGCACAGCGATGCTCGGATACTCGAACGGCGACCATGCACCCGGGATACAGGACGAAGGGTCTGCCTTCGTCGCAGCACACAATCTGATGGTTGCCCACCATCGTGCCGTTGCCGCCATGGCGGTGACAAACGTGCACGACGACGATCGACTCGGAATCGTGTTGAATCTCATCCCGGCGTGGCCGACGGGCGACAGTCCCGAGGTCGCCTGGGCGACCGACGGGGTCGACGCCGTCCAGAACCGCCTGTTCGCCGACGCCGTGCTGCGCGGGACGTACCCGGAGCGGGTGCTCCAGATCCACCGCGAGCTCGGCGTTGCCGACCGCATAGACACGACCGAGCTCGCCGAGGCGTTTGTCCCCATCGACTTCCTCGGAGTCAACTACTACAACGTCAACCACATCGGATTCAACGAGGGTTCGCCGTCGATGGGTGCCTGGCCCGGTGTTCCCGGGGCGACCATCGAGCGTCCTCCGGGCGATCTCACCCAGATGAACTGGGGTGTCGAACCCGAGGGGCTCACGTGGACGCTCAAACGGGTCGAGGAATGGAGTCCCGGTCTCGCGGTCGTGATCATGGAGAACGGCGCTGCCTATCCCGACGAGGTGAGCGACGACGGCGCGGTTCATGACCCCATGCGAACGGAGTACGTCCGCCGGCACATCGCTGCCGCCAAGGATGCGCTTGACGCCGGCGTGAACCTACAGGGCTACTTCCTGTGGTCGTTGCTCGACAACTTCGAGTGGTCCCGTGGCTATGGCATGCGATTCGGCATCATTCACGTCGACTACGAGACCATGGCACGTACGGTCAAGGACTCCGGCTACTGGTATCAGTCGTTTCTCGCCGAGGGGTGACCCAACCGGATCGTCAGCACACGCTGCCCGAGTCGTCGATGTAGCAGACGTCGGACTGGAACATCCTCCACTGCCGCAGCGTGGTCCGAAGATCCGCCATGAACGGGTCGAACTCCGCTGCGGACACCCACGTTCCTGACTCGTGGATCGCCGGAAGCGCGACCTCAATGGTCGCGGCTGGGTCATGGACGACGACCCGATGTGCGACGACGAGGTCGACCAGCTCATCCTCGATCGTGCGATCAGCCGGCGTTCTCTCGGTGGAAACGTGCAGTTCGATCATGTAGGGGGAACCCATCCCCGACCCGGGTTGTTCCGTTCAGCCGGAGGCGTCATTCGCGGGCTTCGGCCGGAAGGCATCCATGCCGTCGTCCGGGGCCTGCTCGATCGCACCGATGCGCTCGCTCGTCTCGCGGTCGAAGAAATGCAGCTTCGACGTGTCGACTACGAGATCGATCGGGGAGAAATCTGGTACGTCGGCGTCCGGGCTGACGCGCGCTGTGAACCGCGAGACGTCGCCGAGGGTGGCCGCGTCGCGCTCCATGTCGATGAGGAGCTCCTCGATGTCGGGCGTCATGACCGGCGGTGTTGCAAGCGTGAAATGCACGTAGGTTTCGGAGCCGAGGAGCTCGTTCGTGTCCGCCTGGACGCTGATCGTACGGTCCGGTGCCGGCTGCGCGATCTGGGCGGCCTCGAATGCGCCGGGCCGAATTCCGAGCACCACTTCCTCGCCGAGGTATTCGTCGATGCCGGGGTGGCGGTCGATCGATGCCTGATCGACAGCGACCTCGTGCCCGGCGAATGCGACCTTGTACTGGTCTCCCTCCTTGGACACGGTCGCATACACCATGTTCATCGCAGGGCTGCCGATGAATCCGGCGACGAACAAGTTGACCGGGTTGTTGAAGAGCTCGGTGGGGCTTGCCACCTGCTGAAGGTTGAACGGCCGTTTCGCAGAGACCGGTCGGAGCACTGCGACGCGGTGCCCGAGTGTCATTGCTTCCGTCTGGTCGTGCGTGACGTACACGGTTGTGGTTCCGAGGCGCGCATGGAGCAGGCTGATCTCGGTGCGCATCTGGACGCGCAGCTTGGCGTCGAGGTTGGACAGCGGCTCGTCCATCAGGAACGCGCTCGGCTCCCTGACGATCGCTCGCCCCATGGCGACTCGCTGCCGCTGACCACCGGAGAGAGCCTTCGGCTTCCGGTCGAGTAGCTCGGTAATCTCGAGGATCTCGGCAGCACGACGAACAGCGTCTTCGATCTCCGCCTTCGGCTTCTTTCGCAGCTTGAGCCCGAATGCCATGTTCTCGCGCACCGTCATGTGCGGGTACAACGCG
>CAYTWC010000035.1:0-424 GCA_964441975.1 uncultured Acidimicrobiaceae bacterium
CATCAGGCGATCGAAGCCAAGGAATCGGTGGCGATCAAGGAAGAGAATCAAACCCTCGCGACGATCACACTCCAGAACTACTTCAGGATGTACGACAAGCTCGCCGGCATGACCGGAACTGCGATCACTGAAGAGGGCGAGTTCATCGAGATCTACGGGCTCGAGGTCGTGGTCGTTCCGACGAACCGACCGATAGCGAGAATCGACCAGCCTGACCTCGTGTACATAGACGAGGACAACAAGTTCAACGCTGTGGCCGAGGACATCATCGAGCGCCACAAGAACGGGCAACCGGTCCTCGTCGGCACCGTCTCGATCGAGAAATCCGAACGCCTTGCCGAGACACTCAAGAAGCAGGGAATCCCCTTCGAAGTGCTCAATGCGAAACAGCATGAGCGTGAGGCGCACATCATCGCACAGGCCG
>CAYTWC010000035.1:434-4972 GCA_964441975.1 uncultured Acidimicrobiaceae bacterium
GTACGTCGGGCGCGGTGACCGTTGCCACCAACATGGCGGGTCGTGGTGTCGACATCAAGCTCGGCGGTAATCCCGAGGAACTCGCCATCGGCGCACTTCGGAAGAAGGGCATCGACGAAGCCGATCCGGAGTATCAGACCAGGCTCGAGGAACTCACCGCTGAATTCCAGGTCGATACGGACAAGGACCGCGAAGCGGTTCTCGCCGCGGGTGGTCTCTACGTGCTGGGTACGGAACGTCACGATTCCCGCCGGATCGACAACCAGCTCCGCGGACGTTCAGGCCGCCAGGGCGATCCCGGCGAGAGCCGGTTCTACCTGTCGCTCCAAGACGATCTGATGCGACGGTTCGCCAACGATCGCGTCGCATCCATCATGTCCCGCCTCAAGATCCCACCGGACGTCCCGATCGAGGCCAAGATGGTCAGCAAATCGATCGAGCGGGCACAGAACCAGGTCGAAGCGCAGAACTTTGAGATCAGGAAGAACGTTCTCAAGTATGACGAGGTCATGAACACCCAGCGTGAAATCGTCTACAAGTGGCGCAACCAGATCCTCCACGGCGACAACACCAAGCAGCTTCTTGCTCAGTGGCGTGAAGAGACGGTCGAGGACACCGTGTTGGCCGTCACCGAGAACATCGATGCGTTCGATTGGGATTGGGACGAAATCCTCGCCTCCGTCAACGTTCTGTACGACACACAGCTCTCGAAGGCATCGTTCGACACGCCTGAGGACCTCCACCCCGGGGAGCTCGCCGATGCGTTCGTCGAGGACGCTGCGGAGGTCTACGCAAAGCGCGAGGCAGATTTCGGCGAGGATGTCATCAGGGCACTCGAACGCACGGTCGTCCTGTCCGTCATCGACAACAAGTGGCGGGAGCACCTCGCCGAGATGGACTGCCTGCGGTCCGGAATCGGTCTTCGTGCCATGGGTCAACGTGACCCGCTGGTCGAATATCAGCGAGAAGGATTCCAGTTCTTCGAGGACATGGTGGCCTCGACCAAAGCCGATGCGATCAGGTACATGTTCCACGTCGAAGTAGCGGCAGCGACGCCCGAGCCGGCGGCAACGTCCGTGACGACCTCGTCCGCAAAGTCCGATGGCACGACACGTCGGCAGGTGCAGCGATCGGGCGACAAGGTCGGACGCAACGAGTCCTGCCCGTGCGGGAGCGGGAAGAAGTACAAGCGCTGTCACGGCGCGCCCGGTGCCGAACCACTGCCCGAGAGTGCCTAGATCCTGATCCGAAACCCTGGTTGTGGCGTGTCGTGCGCGCGCTACAGTCCCCATTTGGTTGACACCGAAACGTCGACAGGTGGAGGAATCTCATCGGACTTCGCAAAGCAGTTCGGAACGCGCGGGAGGGCTTGACGCTCGCATCGGCGATCAGGGAAGCCGCGCTTGCACTGAATCCGGTCACGGCGTCACCGTCAGCGCCGCTCGAAACGATTGCGTTCATGGACTCGTTCGGGCCGTCGCTGATGCCGCACACTTCGGTGCATCAAGGCGCGGTTGCCGGCCTTTCGGTCCTTTCGGCTCGGGCCACCATGGCTCCCATCGAAGCCATGACGAGGGCGATCGTCAACGACGACGATCCGTTCCTGAATCATCTCTTGATGCGTGGATTCGTCGGGGGAGTCGGGCAGGCTCTTTCGACCTTGCCGGTCCGACCGGACGAAACACTTGCTCGTTCCGCGATCCGGACCGCAGGTCTCCTCCTTCGAGCGGGGTCGATCGGCGGCGCCTTCTACGATCTGTCGGTGGCAGTCAGACGCCGCTATCCGATCGGCGGTGCGGCCCGACCGATCATCGGAACCGCCGCCGCCGCTGCGGGAATCCTGTTGTGGTCGAACAAGACGTTGAAGGTCCGCAAATCAGAAGTGGGGAGTTGGCCGATACCGCAGCCGAACGAATTGATTCCCGGGGTCGGGGTCGGTTTGGCTGTGGCCGGAATCGGCTCTGTCGGCGTGAGTGCATTCGGAATGACGCGGACGGGGTGGCAGCGGTTCCTGGGGGACTCGTTCGGTGCGCGGCGCGTGGGTGCGCTCCTGAACGCGGGTATGTGGGCCGGAGCCGGTGTCGCTGCGTACAACTACGGCGTGGGTTACATCGGGCGGGCCAACGAGAAGATCGAACCCGGCTATGCCGAACACCCGGCCAACGAGTTCGTTTCCGGAGGGCCTGCAAGCATCTCCCCTTTCTCGCAGCTCGGACAACAAGGCCGTCGGTTCGTCACGGATGTCCTGACGCCCGAATACATCGACGAGACAATGGGAGAGTCGGGAGCGATTCACCCCATCAGGGTCTTCGTCGGATACAACTCGAACCCGATGTACACGACGGGCCGCGCCGAAATGGCCCTCGAAGAGATGGACCGTCTTGGCGCGTTCGACCGCGAGTATCTCCTGCTGGTCTCGCCGACCGGCACAGGATGGGTCGACCAGACGATGATCGAATCGGCGGAGCTGTTTGCTCGCGGTGACATAGCGTCGGTCTGCATCCAGTACGGTCGGTTCCCTTCGTTCCTGAGCGTTCAGAAGGTGGCCCTCGGTCGGAGTCAGTTCCGGCTGCTGTTGTGGGGCGTCCGGCAGCGCCTTGCCGAGCGCAAACCCGAGGATCGACCGAAGGTGCTCGTCTTCGGGGAGAGTCTCGGTGCGTGGACGAGCAGCGATGTCGTCATGTTCAATGGCATTAAGGGTTTCGACCACTATGGAATCGACAAGGCACTGTGGGTCGGCCTTCCATGGATGGCGAAGTGGTCCCGGAGCGGTATCGGACGCGGTGCAAACGAGCTGGTCCCCGAGGGGACCGTCGGGGTCTTCGATCGACATGAGCTGCTTGCGGAGTTGACCAGGGAACAACAGCAGAAGCTTCGTGCCGTCGTCCTGTCCCACGACAACGACCCGATCGCAGTGATGGGGCCCGACCTCATGATCCGAAAGCCAGAGTGGCTGGGTGAGGAGCGAGGACGCAACGTTCCGAAAGGCATGCGATGGGAGCCGTTCGTCACATTCATGTCCGTCGCGCTCGATGCGGCGAACGCCATGGTCATGGTCCCGGGTGAGTTCGGCTCGTTCGGTCATGACTATCGGGCCGACATGGCGAGATTCGTCCTCGACGGGCTTGACCTTCCACGGGCGACGGAGGATCAGATCGCGGCAGTCGAAGCGGCTCTGCGGACACTCGAGCTCGAACGTGCCGACCGAATCTCCGCCGAAAACATCGAAGTGGCGCCGCCTGCTCCAGCCCAGATCGTGGAAGGTGAACGGGTCATCTCTGGTATCCCGTTGCGGGGAAGCCGAACCACCGGCTCGAAGTGGCTCAAGCAGATCCTGTCCGAAGCCGGTGTCAAGCAGGGCGACGTGCAGTAGCGGTCGGGCTGCCAGAGCTGGGATCCGACTCTCGGTACTCTCATCCCTATGGAACCCGTCGAACTCAGAGCGCTTGTCGCCGACCTCGAATCGCGTCTGACCGATGCACGCTCGTTCCTCGATGTCGAGGGGAAGGAAAGCGAGCTCGTCGAACTCAGGAGGATCGCCTCGGAACCGAACCTGTGGGACGATCAGGACCGCGCCCGAGACGTGACGAGCAAGCTCGCCCGGTTCGAGGGCATCATCAAACACGTCACCGATCTCGAGCAGGCCGTCGAGGACGTGGGAATCCTGCTCGAGATGGCTGTCGACGAGACTGACCAGGATTCCATGACCGAGGTCGAGAAAGAACTCGACACCCTTGCAAAAGACCTCGCAGTCCTCGAGCGAGAATCCCTGTTCTTCGGTGAGTACGACGACCGACCGGCCATCCTTTCCGTGTCCGCCGGAGCTGGCGGTGTCGATGCCCAGGATTGGGCGGAGATGCTCGTGCGGATGTATCACCGCTACATCGAGCGTTCGAACTTCACGTTCGATGTCGACGAGTATCAGGAGGGTGAGGAGGCCGGTATCAAGTCGGTCACGCTCACGATCCGGGGTGAAAACGCCTACGGAACGTTCGAATCGGAGCGAGGGACACACCGATTGGTACGGATAAGCCCGTTCGATTCCCAGGCGCGACGGCACACGGCCTTTGCCGGAGTCGATGTCATCCCTGAGGTCGACATCCAGGAGATCGAGATCGACCCCGAGGACCTTCGGATCGATACCTACCGGGCATCAGGCGCCGGCGGGCAGCATGTCAACAAGACGGATTCTGCGGTTCGGATCACGCATGAACCCACTGGCATCGTTGTTTCATGTCAGGCGGAGCGGTCGCAGATGCAGAACAAGGCGCGTGCAATGCAGCTTCTTGCGGCGCGTCTCGCGGAAAAGGCGAGGACGGACCAGGCCGAGAAGGTGTCGGAGATCCGGGGTGAGAAGCACGAGGCCGGATGGGGACGACAGATCAGATCGTACGTGCTCCAGCCGTACCAGATGGTCAAGGACCTCCGCACCGAGTACGAGGTCGGCAACATCCAGGGCGTCCTCGACGGTGACATCGATGGTCTGATCGATTCCTATCTCCAGTGGCGTCGCGCCGAGATGTACGAGGCGTAGCTGC
>CAYTWC010000035.1:5072-11953 GCA_964441975.1 uncultured Acidimicrobiaceae bacterium
CTGATCGATTCCTATCTCCAGTGGCGTCGCGCCGAGATGTACGAGGCGTAGCTGCTGAGCGTTGAGCGTTGAGCGTTGAGGGTCGGGCGTCTGTCAGTCAGTTCCGAGGCTGGTGGACAACCCCGAGAGCATTCGCCGAACTGAATCGGCTTGGGCAATGATTGCGTCAGCTTCGTGCGGCGCTCCGAGGTTGAGCGTCTTCGCGAGGAGGGCGTGTGACTGAATCTCACATGCTGATCCGTACGCCATTCGAAGAAAGCGGCGGAAGTCCCGGGGTGAAACCCTTCCGGCGCCTTCCGCGATGTTCGCAGGGATGGAGGTAGCGGCCCGTCGGAGCTGTGACTGGAGGCCGAATTTCTCGTCGGAGGGCAACGTCGATGCAAACCCATAGCAACCTCTCGCTAGTTCTATGGATGCGCTCCAAACGCGGAGCTCCGTGAAATCGGGCACACGTCACAAGTACCACTACCGAGGCCACCCTTCAACACTCCCGCACGCTCAACGCTCAACGCTCAACGCTCAACGCTCAACGCCTCGTCAGTATTGCCACGGCTAATCGGAAACCGGAAGTAACCTCGCAAGAGGCTGGCGATGAGGGCTAGGCGCACGGCTATTCCATTGAGTTCTTCATGATCAAACTCGAAAACGTTACGAAGGTGTATCCCGGTGGGACCGTTGCGGTCAAGGACGCCTCGCTTGAGATCGTCAAGGGTGAGTTCGTCTTTCTCGTCGGTGCCTCCGGCTCAGGGAAGTCGACCCTCATCCGCCTCATGATGCGAGAGGAACCACCGACGAACGGTGATATCTGGGTCGCAGGAAAGCATGCATCGGCCATGCCGAACTGGAAGGTTCCCCACCTCCGCCGATCGATAGGGACAGTCTTCCAGGACTTCAAGCTGCTCCAGACAAAGACTGTCTACGAGAACGTCGCGTTTGCGATGGAGGTCACGGGGAAACACCGAACGGTCATACGCAACCAGGTTCCCCAGGTGCTCAAGTTGGTCGGATTGTCAGCAAAGGCCGATCGACTCCCTCGCCAGCTCTCGGGTGGTGAGCAGCAGCGTGTTGCGGTTGCGCGTGCATTCGTCAACCGGCCACTCATCCTGCTCGCCGATGAACCGACCGGCAACCTCGACCCTGGCACGTCGGTCGGCATCATGCGGATCCTCGACCGGATCAATCGCACCGGTACCACGGTTGTCATGGCCACGCACGACCACGCGATCGTCGACGCGATGCGCCGGCGGGTGGTGGAGATCGACCGTGGCCGGATTCTCCGGGACGAATCCCGTGGGATCTACGAAACCGCCCAAGCACCGACCGCTCCGGTCACGACCGAGGTCCAGACCACGGTCGAGGAGTACGAAGGCTTGGCGGAGTCACTGGAAGATGACGGCGACTTCTCGATGGACCTCGACACCGGTGAAGCGACGGATCTCGAACCGTTCAAACCACAAGCTGATTCTGTCGACGAGACCGATGCTGATGCGTCCTCCGACGCGTTCGAGGACGACGAACGATGACAACGCTCGCCTACATGTTCAAGGAGGCGTTCAGCAACCTCGGACGGAATGCGCTTGTCGTACTCGGCGCAATCCTCGCTGTGTTCATCTCCCTGACGCTCACGTTCGGAACGTTGGTGTTTGGCGAGGTGGTGCGCGTCAACACGCTCCAATGGGCACAAGACGTCCGTGTCATCGCATTTCTCCAGGACGACCTGACGGCCCAGGACACCGCTGCGCTTGAAAACGAGGTGTCCACCTGGCCACAGGTGCAGGACGTCTTCTATGTCTCAAAGGCCGAGGCATACGAAGAAGGTCTCGTCCTGTTCGCGAACAATGAGGCGATGCTCGCCATCATCGAACAGAACCCGGACCTCCTGCCGGCGTCACTGCGTGTCCAGCCCGTCGACCCGGAGGACTATGACCTGATTGTGACGCGCCTGAATTCAACCCCGGGCGTCGAGCGGGTCCAGAGTGCCGATGACGCAATCGACGCCATGATCGCTCTACGCGACGGGCTCCAGTTGATGTTCTGGATCCTCGCTGTCGCGCTTGGTGCCGCGGCAGTCGCGCTGATCGCCAATACGATCCATATGGCGATCTACGCTCGGAGGGAAGAAATCGAGATCATGAAGCTTGTGGGCGCAAGCAACTGGTTCGTGCGGACACCGTTCCTCATCGAGGGGGCGATCGAGGGCTTCGTAGGAGGCGCTCTTGCTGTCGCGTTCGTCGTGACCGCCCAACAACTTGCTGTCGATCGCCTGTCCGACCTCCCGGATTGGATCAACCTCGTCATCCAGAACGACTTCCTTCTCAAGCAGGGCGCGCTGGTCCTGTTGTTCGGAGTTGCTGCCGGTCTCATCGGTAGCTCCCTGAGCCTCGCTGTCCACCGCACCCTGCGCTCGTGAACAGGCGACTCGCACCTCTCGCGCTCGTCGTCGGGCTCCTGCTTCCCCTGGCGGCTCCTGCCGCTGCCGGTGATCTCGATGATGAACTGTCGGCAGTGCGCGCTCAGATCGCGTCGCTGAAGTCCGAGGCGGCCGAATTCAGTTCCCGGAGGTCGCCGATCCTCACCGAGGCGCTTGCAGCCCAGAAGGCTCTCGACGACGCGGAGCTCGAGGTCGCAAGCGTGCAGGCACGCTACGACGACACGGCAGCGGAGCTTGCGGCGACCGAAACCGCCCTCGAACTCACACGTGCGGAGCTCGCACGCCGCTTCGCCCATCTCGCCGTGCTTCGGGATCAGCTCCAGTCCACGAGGGAGGACGCCAAGGCATGGGTCGTCGAGGCGTACAAACGCGGAGGTATGGCCGAACCGTCGATCGCCCTCACCGCCGGCAGGCTTGCCGACATCTCCGTCGGTGTCGCGTACCTCGAGATTCTGACCGGGATGACGTCTGCGGTCGCTGACGACTACCAGGTGGTGGTCGACGCTGAGAGCGTTGAAGAGGCAAAGGTCAAAGCGGTCGAGGCCGAGCTGGTCGAACAGACAGCGACCATCGAACAGGCAACGGCTTCTCTCGCAGCGACGCTCGAACAGCTGGAGCAGCAGCGCGCGGATCTCGCGGCCAAGGCGGCCGAACAATCTGCCCGTCTCGCGCAGATCGACAGCGAGATCGAACACTTCGACAATGAGATCTCGGCGCTTGCGAGAGAAGAGGCATCGATCAAGGCGGCGATCTACGCCGCGTCGAACCCTGCCCCGAGCAGTCCCGGGAAGCTGACGCGGCCGGTCCCGGGGGCCGTGTCCTCAGGCTTCGGCAAGCGGGTCCATCCGATCACCGGCGGCATCAAGATGCACAACGGTCTGGACATGAACGCCGCCCACGGACAACCGATCATTGCTGCGGCCGATGGAAAAGTGATCTTGTCCGGTGTCAAAGGTGGGTACGGGAACACTGTGATGATCGACCACGGCGGAGGAATGGTGACCCTGTATGCCCACCAGTCAAAGCTCGGCGTATCGGTCGGCCAGTCGGTGAACAGAGGTCAAGTCATCGGATGGATCGGATCGACGGGGAACTCGACCGGGCCACACCTGCATTTCGAAGTCCGGATCAACGGCGTACCGAGGAATCCGCTCGACTATCTGTAGGACGCGCACCCGGTGTGACCCGGTCACAGTGCCTCGTCGGTAGTCTCCCGTCCATGGCATCACGCAAGGTCGTCGCAACGAACCGCCAGGCACGGTTCAACTATCAGATTCTCGACACGTTCGAGGCGGGCATGCAACTGCTCGGCTCGGAGGTCAAGTCGTTGCGAGAGGGCCAATGTCAGCTGAAGGACTCGTACGCGGACATCCGCGATGGCGAGGTCTGGCTGCGATCCGCGCACATCTCCCCGTACAAGTTCGCGGAGGGCGGTGGTCACGAACCCGAGCGACCCAGAAAGCTGTTGATGCACCGACGTGAAATCGATCGGCTCTTCGCTCGGATCCGCGAGGAAGGTCTGTCGCTGATCCCGACGCAGATCTACTTCGTCTCCGGCAAGGCCAAGGTCGAACTCGGGCTCGGCAAGGGCAAGAAGTCCCACGACAAGCGACAGGACATCGTGGAGAAGCGCCAAAAGCGCGAAATGCAACGAGCTCAATCGCACAGGCGTTGAGCCGCTGGATCACTGCCAAGGTGTCTGCATTCGGATCCAAGATCCAAGATCCAAGATCGGCCGTCGTCACAAACCCGCTGATTGATCCGGTCGTCGGCAGTATCCTGTTGCTCAGTGGACGTGCACAACACGTTGCCCCGATGGGGGTGCACTGGTTTCGACCGTGAGCGTTGATGCGTCGGAAGCGAGCCGAGGTCGCCGGAGTCCTCGTTAAAGAGCCGGTACAAACATAAGTGCAGACAACGAAAGTTACGCACTGGCAGCGTAGTTAAACGCTCCTGTCTGACCGGAGGGCACCCACCTCGCCGGACCCAGGCAATGCAATGTGGGATGCCCCCGCCGGGGTTTCGCGACCGGCGGGGTAAGACAACTGCGGATAGGGCACAGGGTTGCTTGCCGGCAGGGTCCCCGTGTTCCGAAGCTCATTCTGTCGGCTGCGCTCGGAGATGCCGGCGCTGATATCTTGCGGGACGGGGGTTCGATTCCCCCCACCTCCACTGCATTCGAGGGCCGAAAGGCCCTCGTTTCGCGCAGTTCTCGCGTACCCTGGGTTCGCGGACACAATATTGTGGTCCCCAGCCCACAGAATGGTCTCTTAGGGTCTGACGAGTCGTTTCAGGACCACCTTGCCTCGTGGCGACAGTTCATATCCGGGGGAGTGGCTGATGGTGAGGCCGAGCGCCTTGAGCTTGCGGACATTGGTCTTGAACGTCGGTTTGTCCATGCCGATGCCCGTAGCCAGGTCCTCCGCACGCACGTGTGGGTTGTCGCGCAGCAGCTCCAGGTACTGACGGGTCCAAGCGCCGTGCGAACTCGATGCGTCGTAGCGATCGAGCCTTGCCTCGATCTCGGTGAGCTGGTCCTCGGACAGGTCGACGTCGGTGCGAAGCGCTTCGAGCGGATCGGGTCCTCCGACCGACACCTCGATTCGATACAGATCGCCGTCGCGCGACCGGAGCTCCCGAAGCAGGGAGGACTTGGAGGGATACCCGGCTCGGTGGGCGTCCCCAGGCGTGATATCTGTCACAGTGATCCGATCGACGGCGATGATGTCGAGCATGCCGATCACGGTGCGTAGGGTGCCGCCCGTCTTGACCGTCGGTCGCTTCCAACGCCTGAACACGAGATCGATCTCTCCCTTCTCGATGTCCTCAAGGACCTTCCTCGTGAGCAGCATCAGGTGTACGCCGTTCGGGGGTCGACGGGTCGAAGGCGCCAGTGAGCGTTGAGACTGATGTTCTCCCGTGGCGTGCCGAAACGATCCGCAACGATGTCCCGCATCGTGCGGATCGACTCTCGCTCGCCTGCGATCCAGTAGGCGGCGTTGCCCGGCAGCTCGAGTGTGGAGAGAAGGTCGGTGGTCGGACGACCGGCGATGGCCGGATCCGCCCCTCGGTGGGTCCAGACAGGATCGAATGTGGTCGTGGGCCAGTCCGCTCGTTCGTCGTCGGCATCGATCACTTCGATGATCCCGGTCACATCGATATCCGCGGCCTCGGCCACGATCGTCTCGATCGCCGGGATCGCGGTGGCATCGCCGACGACGACGAGATGGTCGGTCTCGGGCAAGGAGTATCCGCCCTTCAACGGGCCGGCATGGACGACAGAACCGACGCCCGCGGATCTGGCCCAGTCGGTTGCAACCCCTTCGCCGTGGAGCACGAAGTCGACAACGCATTCGTCGTGTTCGGCAACGATGCGAAACGGCGTGAAGGTTCGCTTCGGCGAGCGTGGCCCCCCTCGGCGCGGCGGCCACTCGGACGGAGGCTCGAACCAGATCTCGAAGTACGCGGCAGGCAGCGGTGCCGATCCGAACGGGTACCCGGAAAACGCAATCCGGATCGTGCGGAGCCCAACCTCGCGAACCTCGGTCACTGATATGGGTGTCGGTGCCGGTCTTGCCATGGGTCCGATTCTGGCATCCCCGCGGCATCTCGGGCGGGGCCGTCCTCGTCACCTCTTGGTGATGAGATTGCGATCAGGCGAGACCGAGTGCCGCCCGTGGATCGGTGAACTCTGCGTCGAGCGCGTGTGCGACGGCCGCATGCGTGAGTTTGCCATCGACCACATTGACGCCTCCGGCAAGTTCGGGCATGCGATCGACGGCGGCCACAGTTCCCTCAGCAAGGGCACGGACATAGGGAAGCGTCGCGTTGGAAAGGGCGCGCGACGCCGTGATCGGCACCGAACCCGGGATGTTCCCGACCGCATAGTGCACAACCCCATCCACCACGTAGGTCGGATCATGATGGGTCGTTTCCCTGCTCGTCTCGAAACAGCCGCCCTGGTCGATCGAGATGTCAACCACGACCGAACCCTCATGCATGTCAGACAACATGTCCTTCGTGAGGACGACCGGAGCGCGGTCTCCGGCCACGAGAACTGCTCCGACGACCAGATCGGCCTGCGTGACCCATTCGGCGACAGAGGACCTCGTTGAGTAATCGGTCGTGACTCTCGATCCCCAGCGGTCGTTGACGAGTTCAAGTGCATGGATGTTCACATCAAGGACGGTCACTTGTGCCCCGAGCCCGACGGCCACATCGATGGCGTTCATGCCGGCGGCACCGGCACCGATCACCACGACGCGACCACGGGGAACTCCGGCGTGTCCACCGAGCAGGACCCCACGGCCACCGTTCGGTGCCTTGAGGTAGAACGCTCCGACCTGCGTCGACAGGCGACCAGCGATGTGGCTCATCGGTGCGAGCAGGGGAAGTGTGCCGCCGGCAACGACCGTCTCGTACGCGATCGACGTTGCACCGGAGGCAAGGA
>CAYTWC010000036.1:0-11875 GCA_964441975.1 uncultured Acidimicrobiaceae bacterium
TGTGGTCGGCAACTCCGACGATGCGCCGGCCGGTTGGTCCGTTGATGTCAACGACGGCTCCGCCCCACTCGTCGTCTCGCAACGCGGCGAAGCGGCCGGGCGCTCGTTCCCTGCCCCACACGCTGCCGATCGGTTCGGGGAACGGGAGAGCGAAACCGTCACGGTGCGGATTGCCCGGTTCGGTCCAGCCGACGATCACGTTGTCGTCATCGGTCACCGCAGCTGCGGGATGGCTCAGGAGTGCACCGGTGAGTGCTTCGGCCACGTTTGCGCCATGGACGACCGGCACCGACGTCGGACCGCGGAGGTCATCGTCCAGCTCGTGCCACAGAACGAGGGGCACACCCGCGACGCTGCATTGGCCGACCAGTCGGTGGACGTCCGTCGTCCCATCGGATACGAGGACATCGAAGGAGTCGAGGTCGATCATCGGTCCCGACCGTTTGCGACGGGGCACCTGCTCGTTGAGGACCCCGAGGTAGTCGACCGTGGCCTCGGACAGGAGAGCTCGAACCGACCGGTTGCCGACCTCAGATGAGGTATCGACGGCGATTCTCACGTGGTCGGCTCGGCGGGTTCCCAAGTCCCGACAGGAGCGTCCGGCTGGTCGATCGGGGTCCTACGGGTCAAAACCACCGCTGCAGCCGCGGCAAGGGCGATCCCGACAACTACGAGAAGCTTCTTCATACCGATGAACGATACAGCTCGCTAGCAGTACCCGGCCCGGCGTTCGCAGCCTGGTGCACGCGTACCCTGGGTTCGCGGACACATATATGTCGCCTGCAGCCCACAGAATTGCAGCGACACCTTCGCCTCGGCGGTACCTTGACCGGGAGGAGAAGGCTATCGATACACAATCAGATGACTACGCCGAGCGATTGCGCGGGATCCAGGACGCCGGTTGGAAGCGTTTTGTTCCGAATCCCTACCGGCGGTGGCTGAGGAACCAAGATCTCGGGTTTGTCCTCGACATCGGCTGCGGCCTTGGCCGCGGCCTCAAGTTTCTCGATGGTTCCGGAGTCGGGATCGATCACAACCCGGCCTTCATTGAGGCGTGTCGACGCGATGGGCTGACGGCGTTCATCCCCGAGGACTTCTTCGAATCGGAGTACGCCGTGGAGGCCCGGTTCGACTCCCTGACGTTGATGCATGTACTCGAACATCTGGACGAGGGCCAAGCCGAAGAGATCTTGGCGAGATACCTGCCATTCGTGCGTAGCGGAGGGGCTGTTGTGTGTGTTACACCCCAGGAACGCGGATATGCGAGTGATCCGACACACACCGTCTTTGTTGACGATGGCGATATCACCGCGCTCATGCAACGCCACGGACTGAACGTCGATTTCGCGCGGTCGTTCCCGCTGCCAAGGTCCTTTGGCAAGGTGTTCATCTACAACGAGTTCACCGTTCGCGGATCCAAGCCGTAGGCCCCAGTCGGACCGGTGTCCATTCTGTGGGCTCCAGGCGACATATATGTGTCCGCGAACCCTGGGTACGCGAAACGTTGCTATCTTGAGGGGTGCGTACCGGGAATACCCGGGTGCCGCTTTGGAGCGAAGTCCGGTGAGAATCCGGCGCTGTCCCGCAACTGTGATCCTCGGTCAGAGGTCAGCCAGGTCGCCTCCGTCTCGGCAGGTGGGCTGACCTTCGGAGGAGGGGTCTCAATCCACAACGGTTGCCTCCTCCAGAGAGAGGAGTCAACCTAATGTTGAAACGCACACCCGTCCTGCTTGCCGCTGTCGCGCTTGTGGCCTCGGCATGCGCCTCGTCCTCGGACGCAGCCACGACCACGTCGGCTGCCGACGAGACGACGACGTCGACGTCGACGTCGACAACGAGTCCCGCCACGACGACGTCGACAACGGTCGACGATGGATTCCCCGTCACGATCACCGCGGACAACGGCGACGTGACCATCGACACCAAACCCGAGCGCATCGTGTCGCTTTCGCCGACGTCGACTGAGGTCCTGTTTGCGATCGACGCAGGCGACCTGGTCGTAGCGGTGGACAGCTTGTCGAACCACCCGGAGGACGCACCGGTCACCGATCTGTCGTCGTGGACCCCGAGCGTCGAGGCGATTGCGTCGTACGAGCCCGATGTCGTGTTCATCTCCTACGATCCGGGAGATGTGGTTGCCGGGCTCGAGGCCATCGGCATCCCGGTAGTCGTCCACGGAACAGCGTTCACGCTCGACGCCGCGTTCGCTCAATGGGAACAGACGGGGGCAGTCACCGGACACCTTCCTGAAGCGGTGCTCCTTGTCGCGGACACCGAGTCGGCCCTTGCCGAGGCGACCGACGGGGTCGGTGACGTTGGCGAAGGCGTGACGTACTACTACGAGATCGACAACCTGTACTACACGACGACGTCGGCGTCCTTCATAGGACAGCTTCTCGCCCCGCTGGGCGTCGAGAACATCGCCGACGAGGCGCCGGATCCGGACGGTTTCGGGTACCCGCAGCTTTCTCCCGAATACATCGTCGACGCGGATCCCGATCTGATCCTGCTCGCCGACACGAAGTGTTGCGGCGAGACAGCGGCGACCGTCGGTGCTCGACCCGGGTGGGAGACACTGACGGCGGTCGAAACCGGAGCCATCGTCGAACTCGATGACGACATCGCATCGCGCTGGGGACCACGGATCGTCGAACTCGTGGAGGCCGTTGCCGACGCGATCAACAGTCTGGTCGGCGCAGACGCATGAACGCCGGGCGCCCCGCCGGCACACGCCTTCCCTGGTGGTGGATTGGCGGGGCGTCGCTGCTCCTCGTGGTGACGATCATCCTCGGAGCCATGGTCGGTGCGATTTCGATCCCGGCACAGGGCATCGTGTCTGCGGTCATGTCGAGGGTTCCGTTCCTCGGTGTCGAGTCGACGCTCGACCCGCGCACAGACGCCATCGTCTGGCAGATCCGCATGCCGAGGGTGATCCTTGGTGTGCTCGTCGGCTCGATGCTCTCCGTCGCCGGGGCGACGTACCAGGGTGTCTTCCGGAACCCCCTCGCTGATCCGTACCTGCTCGGAGCCGGTGCCGGTGCGGGTCTGGGAGCGACACTCGCCATCGCCTACGGGCCGGACTCCACCGGATGGTGGATCGATCCGCTTCCTCTGGCGGCTTTCGTCGGAGCGATCGCTGGGGTCGCGCTCGCCTACTCACTCGGCTACACGGTCCGTTCCGGACGAACGGCGGTCACCCTCATCCTCGCCGGCGTGGCGATCGCTGCTTTCTTGACGGCGCTCCAGACCTTCATACAACAGCGCGAATCAGAGACACTTCGGGAGGTCTACGGGTGGATACTGGGCAGTCTCACGACCGCGGGGTGGTCCGAGGTCCAGCTCGTCCTGCCGTATGTGCTGATCTGCACTGGGGTGATATTCGCATTCCGGCGACTGCTCGATGTCATGTCCGTCGGCGACACGGAGGCGACATCGCTGGGTGTGAAGCCCGCACGCATCCGGCTGCTGCTGATCGGCTTCGCAACGCTTGGAACCGCAGCAGTCGTGTCGGTGAGCGGACTCATCGGTTTCGTCGGGATCATCATTCCGCACACCGTCCGACTGATGACCCACGCGTCGTACCGCGTCATCGTGCCGTTGTCGATCCTGCTCGGAGGGACCTTCCTCGTCCTGGCCGACATCATCGCCCGCACCGTGGTCATTCCCGCCGAGATACCGATCGGCGTCGTGACCGCGATGATCGGTGCTCCGTTCTTCGCCGTCGTTCTGCGCCGGAGCAAGGGCGTGGTGTCATGACTGCCATCACGATCGAATCCCTGAGCGTCTCGTACGACGGCAGGCGACCGATACTCAACGACGTGTCGCTTTCCGTGGGCAAGGGTCGATGGACCGGCATCATCGGACCGAACGGTTCCGGAAAATCGACGCTACTCAAGGCCGTTGTCGGTTCGTTGCCGTTTGACGGCAACATCGAGGTGCTTGACCAACGGGTCGACGACGGCGATGTCAGGGCGATGGCCCTGAAGCTTGCGTACGTCCCACAGCGTCCGATCTATCCACAAGGCATGTCCGTGTTCGACTTCGTGTTGCTTGGCCGAACCCCACACCTCGGTCTGCTGGCAGCCGAACGGGCGGATGACATCGCGATGGTCTGGGACAGCCTGGACGCTCTGAGCATCACATCCTTTGCTTCGCGGGACGTGTCTTCGCTCTCGGGTGGCGAAACCCAACGCGTGTCGCTTGCACGAGTCCTCGCTCAGCAGCCGAGCGTCGTCGTCCTCGACGAGGCGACGGCGTCGCTCGACGTAGCGGCGCAGCACGAGGTCATGGAGTTGATCGCCCAGATACGAGCCGACAAGGGGATCACGATCCTGTCCGCGATCCACGACCTGACCGCCGCGGCACAGTTCTGCGACGACCTCGTCTTGTTGGACGGTGGGGCGACGGTGGCTGCGGGGCCACCGGAGTCGGTGCTCACCGAGGAGATCCTCGGAAACGTATTCGAGCCTACGATCAGGGTCATCGACGTCGAGGGCACGCTCGTCGTCGTCTCCCTGCGAACGGAAGGACACCGGCGATGACCGATACACCACGGCGCGACCTCTTTCTCATCAACACGGGAGACGGCAAAGGGAAGTCGAGTTCGGCATTCGGCGTGATGCTGCGTGCGGTCGCGCGTGGATGGAACGTGAAGGTGATCCAGTTCATCAAGTCCGACAAGTGGCGGACCGGCGAGAAGAAGATGGCCGAAGAGCTCGGTGTCGAGTGGATCACCGGTGGAGACGGCTTCACGTGGGAGTCCGACGACATGGACGAGACAAAGAGGGTCGCACTCCACGCCTGGGACGTCGCCAAAGCGTCGATCGCATCCGGCGACTACGAGCTGATCATCATCGACGAGGGGACCTATCCGATCACGTTCGGGTGGATCGACATCGACGAGGCGATCGCCACGATCGAGAACCGTCCCGATGGCGTGAACATCATCCTCACAGGTCGTGACGCAGACCCGCGACTGATCGAGGTAGCCGACACGGTCACCGAGATGAAGAAGATCAAGCATGCATTCGACAAGGGGATCGCTGCCAAGAAAGGTCTCGACTTCTGACGGGCGGGTCGTGCCACCTCTGCTGCGAGAACTAGACCCCCGTAGCGGATTCGAAGAGCGTCCCGACCGCATATGACAGAACGCCGCCGAGGAATCCCAGAGCGAGGTTCTCCGCACCGGAAACAAATGGGTTCTTCTTCGTCGCAACGGTCTTGAGTGCCCCGACGATGAACAAGGCGATACCCGACAGGACCGCTGCGGCGACCAACGCTGCGCTCACCGATTCGAAGAAGATGAACGGGATGATCGACGGCAGGGCGCCGGTCAGAAACAGTAGCCCGGACGTCAGTCCGGCTGCGATGGGACTGCGGCGCTCGGAATCGACGATCCCGAATTCGAGAGCGCCCTGCATCGCGAGCATCGCGTCTTCGTTCGAATCGATGATCTCGACGACGGTGTCGAGGTCCTGACCGGCGAGCCCCATCTCGGCCAACATGTCACGGAGTTGCGACCGCTCATGGGGACGGAAGTGCTTCAGGTGTTCCTTTTCCAGAGCGATCTCGGCGTCGAACACCTCGTCCTGTGACTTCGTGGCGAGGTATTCGCCGATCGCCATCGAGATCATCCCGGCCAATGCACCGGCTATGGCGGTCAGGAGGACCTGGGTCGTCGTCAAGCCACCACCGACCACACCGGCCACGAGCAGGAATGTCGAAACCAGTCCGTCGTTGACTCCGAGGATCACATCACGCATGTACTGGCGTTGCGATCCGATATGGGGTTTATAGCCGGCTGGCGTTGGTTCGTCCTGATCAGTCACATGGGAATTGTACGGTCCGACCGTCGTCGCGAACCGGTACGATTCGCCCATGATGAATCTCAACGATCCAACCCTCCTCAAGACGCAGGCCTACATCGACGGTCAGTGGACCGATAGTGCGTCGGGTGAGACGTTCGCCGTCTTCAATCCGGCGACGGGCGAAACGATCGCCGAGGTGTCCGACGGCATCGGCGACGACGCGATCGCTGCAGTCGAGGCGGCCAAAGCTGCGTTTCCCGAGTGGGCAGCGCTGACAGCCTCGAAACGTTCACGGATCCTCATGCGTTGGCATGACCTGATGATCGAGAACGCAGACGACCTGGCGGCGATCATGACTGCCGAACAGGGCAAGATCGTGGCAGAGGCCAAGGGTGAGGTCGTCTACGGCGCGCAGTTCGTCAGCTGGTTCGCCGAGGAGTGCAAGCGGGCGTACGGCCAAGTCATTCCGTCGCCGATTTCAGGGTCGCGGATCGTCGTCCTGAAGCAACCGGTCGGTGTGGCGGCTGCAATCACCCCGTGGAACTTTCCGAACGCGATGATCACGAGGAAGGCTGCGCCAGCCCTGGCCGCGGGATGTACCTTCGTCGTGAAGCCTGCGGCCGAGACTCCCCTGTCTGCCCTTGCGCTCGCTGAGCTCGCGACTCGTGCCGGGATTCCGAACGGTGTCTTCAGTGTCGTCCCGACTTCACGGGCGGCAAGCGTCGGGCAGGTTCTCACGACACATGAAGACGTGTCCAAGTTCTCGTTCACCGGATCAACCGGAGTCGGGAAGGTCCTCCTCGCACAAGCGTCGTCCACGGTGAAGAACGTGTCGATGGAGCTCGGCGGCAATGCACCGTTCCTCGTGTTCGACGACGCCGACGTCGATGCCGCCGTCAAGGGAGCGATCGCAGCGAAGTACCGCAACACGGGTCAGACCTGCATTTGTGCGAATCGATTCATCGTGCAACGCGGTGTCGTCGACGAGTTCACGACCAAGCTGTCCGAGGCATCATCGACCTTGAAGGTCGGCAACGGTGCCGATGAGGGCAGCGACGTCGGGCCTCTCATCAACGAAGCAGCGTTCGACAAGGTGTCCTCGCTCGTATCGGAGGCGGTCCTCGCAGGCGCAACCGTCCACACCGGCGGAGCCCCTGTGTTGCCGAGTTCGTTGTTCTACCAGCCGACGGTGCTCGGCGGAGTCACGAACGACATGCAGATCGCCCAGGAGGAGATATTCGGTCCGGTTTCGACGGTGATCACCTTCGACACCGAGGAGGAAGGCGTCGGGTACGCGAACGACTCTCGTTACGGACTCGCGTCGTACTTCTACGCGAGGGACAACGCTCGCATCTGGAGGGTTTCGGAGGCCCTGGAATATGGGATGGTGGGCGTCAACACCGGCAGCATCTCGACGCCGGTAGCGCCGTTCGGAGGCTGGAAGGAATCGGGTATCGGGCGCGAAGGTGCACAGCAGGGTCTTGAGGAGTATCTCGAGACGAAGTACGTGGCGATGGACATCAGGGGCTAGCTCCCCGCCACAAGCTCGTACATCCTCACGTCGCGATCCGTGATCTCCCGATACGTGTCGTATGCGGGCCACATCTCTGCGAATCTCGGCCAGTAGTCGACCATCGCGTCGTGAGGAACGCGATGCGCCACGACGGGTGTCGATTGTCCATCGATCTCGATCTCTGCCCGTGGGTTCTTGTCGAGATTGAATGACCATCCCGGGTGGCGCTCCTTGCCGAAGTTTGTCGCTGCGACGAGCACGGACGCTCCATCGCGTAGATACAGCAACGGCACCGTCCTCGGTTCACCGGATGTCGCCCCCGTCGTCGTGAGGTAGCACAGCGGGACGGCCGATCCGATCTTCGAGGGCGCGAATCGGGTATTGCGAAGCCGAAGGTCCAACGGCGTGAGGATGCGAGAGGTGATCCACCGAAAGACCTCGGTGGTGGAGATCGCTCGGAGCGCTCGCTGATACAGGTTCATGACCCGACGGTACCCACAGAAGTCGGCGGTTTCATCTAACTTATCGACCATGCCATCAGACGCCACTGACGCCGCCGCTTCCGACATCCCGGCAGACGCAGAGGAGCGAAGGTTCTATCCGCCGTCGCCACCGTGGGGGGAGCAGGCCAAGCTCGCGGTGGTGATCATGGGCTTCTTGCTCGTATCGGTCGGCGTGTATCTCGTCAGGAACGTGCTGGCCATCGCAGCCCTGGCCGCACTGATCGCCTTTCTCATCGCCCCATTGATCCGCCTCGCCCACGTCAAGCTCCACGTCCCGCGGGGCTTGGCACTGATAGTCGCCTACATCTTCGTGTTCGCTGCCACGCTGGCCTTCGGGTATCTCGTGCTCACGTCGATCGTCGAATCGATCATCGAGCTCGACCCCGTCGGTCTCCTGAACGAGTGGCGTGTGTGGCTCCTCGACGAGATAGACGCTGACAACTACCTACACATCTTCGGACTGACGATCGACATGACAGGGGTCATGGATCAACTGCAGACGCCAGCTGGCGGAGCGGGTGGATCGGGCATCATCGACGTGGATCAGATCATCGACTGGGCAGGCGCTTCGCTTGCCGGCTTCCGGACCATCGCCGGGTTCATCACGGCAGCGATCACGTCGGCCATCGTCACCGCCCTTGTTGCTATGTATCTGAATGCCGACAGCGAGCGCTTCCACGCCGCTGCGGTGGAACACCTGCCTCCCGGATACGAACGCGACGGCAGGATCATGATGCGCAAGCAGAAGCGGGTGTGGACCGGCTACCTATACGGCCAACTCGTGAACTCGATCATCACCGGAACGCTGGTCTTCGTCGTCCTTCTCGTCGTCGGACTCCCCGGTGCGTTCCTGATGGGTGCGATCATGGTCGTACTGAACATGATCCCGACGTTCGGTCCGATCCTCGCCGCGATTCCCGGCGTCCTTGCAGCGTTGCTCCAGGGTTCGACGCGATGGCCCGATCTCGAGAACTTCTGGTTCGCACTCATCGTCGCCGGCATCTACATCGTGGTGGTGCAGGCACAAGCGAACATCATCGCTCCGAAAGTGATGGGAACAGCGGTACAGCTACGCCCCGCGATCGTGTTGATCGGACTCCTCGTCGGATTCCAGGTCGGTGGCCTGCTCGGGTCGTTGCTCGCCGTTCCGGTGATCGCATCGATCAGGGACGTCGGCGTGTACGTCTGGGCGAAGCTGACCGATCGAGACCCGTTCCCGGACGAGAAGCCGGTCGAGATCCGACCCCACAACTACGACTCACTCAGCGGGACCTAGACAGATCGCTCGATGAATGCCCTGAGTTCGGGTCCCAGTCGCTCGATGGACGGTCGGTGCACGTACATCATGTGTCCCGCATCGAAATACGAGACCTCGATGTTGTCTTCGAGCGCCTTCTCGATGCCGAGATGCGCGAGCGTGTAGTCGGTCGCGAAGTACGGCGTGGCAAGGTCGAAATACCCGCTCGCTACATAGACCTTCATGCCCGGGTTCTTGGTCATCGTGTCCCGTAAGGTCTCAGATACCTCGACGTAGGCGTTCTGGAACTTCTCGTAGTTCCAGGGCCACACCTTCGGATTGAGGATCTCGTACACGAGATCGCTCTCGTAGCCGAGTTCCCGACGGATGTAGTCGTTGAACGTCGCCGTATACGGACCCATCCAGACGTCGAGCGCGGGATCGTGCTCCAGCATCGACCCGACGGCATACCTGTCGACACCCCGGTATCGCGAGTCAAGGCGTCCGACCGTGAGTCCTTTGTCGCGCAGCAGTTCCTTCATGAAGTGGAACTTCTCGATCCGCAGATTGCTCTTCGTCACGAACTCCCTGCTCAGTCCGGTGAACTTGGCGACGGTTGCCGCAATCGCGGCGGCATCGTCGTCGTCGATCCGAGAACCCTGTTGGAGGGCGAGCAGGTAGTCGGTTTCGGCAAACTCCTCAACCTCGGCGAGGAGGTCAGGAAGGTCCATCGCCTGGAGGCTGTCGCTGAGTGCGCCGTGAAACCAGGCGGTCGCGGCGTATGAAGGCAAGTACACGACATAGGGCAGATCGTTGCCCCGGTGGAACGTGTACGAGGCGTTGTCGAGTGCGATGGTCTGGAACGACAACACCGAGCTGATCAGGATCACGCCGTTCAGGGAGATCCCATACCGTGCCATCAGGTGACCTGCGAGCCCGACCGATCGTGTCGTCCCGTAGCTCTCACCACCGAGGAACTTGGGTGACGCCCACCGTTGGAAGCGTGTGAGGTATATCCGGACGAACGCCCCGATCGACTCGATGTCCTTCTCGAAGTGGTGGTACGACCGTTCTTCGTCCTTCTCGAGTGCTCTCGTGAAACCTGTCGATACCGGATCGATGAACACCAGATCGGCGTGCGTCAGCAAGGTCTGCTCGTTGTCGGTCAGTTGCCCCGGCAGCTTCTCGAGATTTCCCTTGTCGTCGAGCACGACCCGCTTCGGACCGAATATGCCGAGATGCAGCCACACCGACGATGAACCCGGTCCACCGTTGAACGCAAACACGATCGGACGCTCAGCAGGATCGTCGACACCGTCCTTCGTGTACGCCGTGAAGAAGAACGAGGCCTTCTTCGTATCGTCGTCCTCCTTGAGAACGATGCGGCCTGCCGTGGCGGTGTACTCGAGCTTTCTGCCATCGACCCGTATCGAATGCTTCGACTCGGACAAGGAGTCTTCGAAGTGCTCCGGTGGAGACTTCTTCTCGTCGTCGTCCTTCTTGGTGTCCTTGTCGTTCTTGTCCGCGCCCGAACCGGTGTCTTCAGCCAAATCCAACTCTCCCTCAGTCGTCGTCGTAGGCGTCTGCCTGCGCGCTGATGGCTTCCACTATGTCTGCGTTGGCCAACGTCGTGATGTCGCCGAGTGCCTTGTGATCGGAAATGTCCCGCAAAAGGCGACGCATGATCTTGCCAGACCGCGTCTTGGGCAGGTCAGGAGTGAAGATGATCGACTTCGGCTTGGCGATCGCACCGATCTTCTCCGCCACGTGGTCACGGAGCTCGTCGTGCAGTTCCTGTGATCCATCGAGATCTCCGCGCAATGTCACGAACGCAGCGATGGCCTGCCCCGTCAGCTCGTCGGTGGCTCCGACAACGGCCGCTTCGGCAACCGCAGGGTGCGAGACCAGGGCGGACTCGACCTCCATGGTGGAAATGCGGTGGCCCGAGATGTTCATCACGTCGTCGACGCGACCGAGAACCCACAGGTAGCCGTCTTCGTCGATCTTGGCGCCATCGCCAGGGAAATAGACGTCCGGATACCGGGACCAATAGGTTGCGACGTATCGGTCGTCGTCGCCGTAGATCGATCGGAGCATCGACGGCCAGGGCTTCGTGATCGTGAGGAAACCCCCTCCCCCAAGCGGTACCTCTTCACCGTCTGCATCGACGACTGATGCCGAGATACCCGGAATGGCTTTGGTGGCCGAGCCCGGCTTCGTGGAGGTGACCCCTGGTATCGGACTGATCATGATCCCGCCGGTCTCGGTCTGCCACCAGGTGTCGACGATCGGGCACCGGCCGCCGCCGATGTGCTCGTGGTACCACATCCAGGCCTCGGGATTGATCGGTTCGCCGACCGTGCCGAGCAACTGCAGCGACGACAGATCGTGCTTGGCGGGCTCCTCGGATCCCCACTTCATGAAGGTCCGGATGGCGGTGGGGGCGGTGTAGAACTTCGTCACGCCGTACTTCGCGACGATCTCCCAGAAGCGGTCGTTGCCGGGGAAGTTGGGGACGCCCTCGTACATCACCTGGGTGCAGCCGTTCGACATCGGGCCGTACACGATGTAGCTGTGCCCGGTGATCCAGCCGACGTCGGCGGTGCACCAGAACACGTCGGTCTCGGGGTGCAGGTCGAACACGTACTTGTGGGTGTACGTGGTGTGGGTGAGGTAGCCACCCATCGTGTGCATGATGCCCTTCGGCTTGCCCGTGGTGCCCGAGGTGTACAGCAGGAACAACAGGTCCTCGCTGTCCATCGGCTCGGCCGGGCACTCGGTCGAGGCGCCGTCCATCAGGTCGTGGTACCAGTGG
>CAYTWC010000037.1:0-11458 GCA_964441975.1 uncultured Acidimicrobiaceae bacterium
CATCAAGCACGGTGCGGCGTCGCCCCACTTGCTCCAACACACCGGACGTGCCGTCGTTTTCGAGGCCCGGCGTCACCTCGAAGCAACGATTGACGACCCGGACCTCGATGTCGACGCCGATTCGGTACTCGTCCTCAAGGGTGGTGGTCCCGTCGGAGGGCCCGGCATGCCCGAATGGGGCATGTTGCCGATCCCCAAGAAGATCGTGTCGGCCGGCGTGACGGACATGGTGCGGATCTCGGATGCCCGCATGAGCGGAACCTCCGAGGGGGCGTGTGTTCTTCACATCGCACCCGAAGCTGCCGTCGGTGGGCCGCTTGCAGTCGTCCAGACCGGGGACATGATCAAACTCGACGTGCCGGGGAGGCGTTTGGACCTCCTGGTCGACGACGAGATCATTGCGCAGCGACTCGCTGAGTGGAAGGCACCCGAGCCAGCCTTCGAGCGTGGCTACGGCAGGCTCTACCTCGACAACGTCAGCCAAGCGGACACGGGAGCCGACTTCGCCTTCATGGCCGGGGGGACGCCGGTTGACGACCCGGCGTACAACCCCGAGACCTACTGAGTCTCAGTAGCCGAGCTTCGGGTCGACGACCCCGAGAAGATCCTCACCCCGCAGATACCGCTCGACGTTCTTGCGAACGACGCGTGACAGCTGTTCAGCGTCCCATGCGTCGGGATTGGCGATGTGGGGAGTGATGAGAACCGACTCGAGATCCCAGAGCGGGTGCCCGTCGGGGAGTGGTTCCGGATCTGTCACGTCAAGTGCCGCGCCTGCAATCGTTCCATCGGAGACCGCGTCGACGAGTGCATCCGTGTCGATGAGGCTGCCACGAGCGATGTTGACGAGGTAGGCACTTTCCTTCATCACGGCAAGTTCGTCGCGACCGATGAGCTGGGCCGTCTGAGCCGTTGCGGGTGCCGCAAGCACGACATAGTCCGCGTCGGCGAGGATCTCCCCATGCCGGTCGGGCGTCACGACCGTGGATACGCCAGCAATGGGTTTGCCGCTTCGAGTCGAGGCGAGCACCTCGACATCGAAGGGTGCGAGGAGTTCGATGAGGGCGACGCCGATCCTGCCGCATCCGATTATTGCCACCGTCGAACCGCGAAGCTGGTCGATGCGAGGCTGTGCCCATGTCGAGGTCCTGCTCAGTTGCGGAATCCGGCGCGCGCAGGCAAGTAGTAGGGCAAGCGTGTGCTCCGACACCGTGCCGGCATACGCGGGCCCAGCGTTGGTGGCGACGAAGCCACCATCGAAGAACCCACGCGCCACGTATTGCTCGACTCCCGCAGAAGGGAGCTGGACCCACTCGATACCGCCGTGGACCCCTGCCTCGAGCTGGTCGAGGTCGCCGCCGGTCCAGATGATCGCCGTCGCATCGGCCATGGTGGGGACCGGCGTCCCGCCGCCGTCGACGACGGCGTCCAGAATCGGTGGGGACGCCTTGGCGCCCACGAAGATGTTTCGACGTGTCGAGGTGTGTGTGGAGTCGTTGGTGCTCATGGGCCGTCATCCTATATGCGACAGCGATAGCCGGACTTCAGGCTCCGATGGGCTTCGACTGAACAGCCATACCAGGTGGACAAGGGAGCGAGTCGATCGCCCCTTCTTCCGAGAATGCCGCGCCGCCAGAGAGGATTCGTTAGACTAACTAACAATAATCTCCACGACACGGATAGACGATCCCATGGAACTATCGGTACCGGCGGCGCGGGCAGCGGCCCAACTCGGTCGAACGGTGAACCTCGCCCTGAACAAGGCGGAGCTTTCCCCAGCCGGGTACCGGATGCTCGCATACCTCGTCACGGGGGACACCGCAGCGAAGGTTCTCGCTGCGAAACTCTCCATCAGCCGCCCGACCGTCACGGCGACCCTCGATTGGCTCGAACCGCGCGGCTACGTCGTGCGCACACCGAGCAAGGCGGATCGCCGCCGCGTCGAGATCTCGATCACAGGTCGCGGACTCGATGCACTTGCGGAGGCCGATCGCCTGATCATCGAGCGGCTGCACCGTGTCCTGGAGGAGGTGGATCCGGACGAGGTGGAGGCGATCAACTCCAGCCTCGAAACGCTCGGTGCCGCGCTCAACGTCTTTCGTGAGCGCAACCTTCCGCCGGGCAAGGTCGTGGATCACGCCAATCCATGAGGCTTCTGAGAACTCCAAGCAAGCCTGTCGGTAGGGTCGGTCGATCTCTCGTCAACCCGAACTTCCGTCGATTCCTGACCGGCCAGTGGCTATCGATGATGGGCATGTGGATGCAGTCGACAGCGGCCGCTTGGTTCGTGTTCGAGATCACGGGGAGCCCGATGGCGCTTGGGATCTACTCGGCGGTCAGCCTCGGACCCGTGCTCGTATTCGGTGCCTACGGTGGATTGCTTGTCGATCGGTTTCCACGATTCCGCTTGATGTTCATCACCCAGTCCCTTCTGATGGTCGGGGCGGCGTCACTTGCGGTCATCAGCGTGGTGCCGGACGTGTCGATCTGGTGGGTGTACGCAATCGGTTTGACGAGGGGCTTCGTCACCGCGGTCGACAACCCACTCCGACGCGCATTCGTGCGAGAACTGGTCACTGACGATGAGCTCCCGAACGCGATCGCACTCAATTCGACGGCAGCCACGGTGGCTCGGACCGCTGGCCCCGCATTGGGCGGCCTCACGATCGCATTGCTTGGGGTCACGTGGAACTTCGGGCTCAACGCGTTGAGCTACGGCGCACTCATCGTCGCTGTAGTCCTGATCGATCGGAGCCAGCTGCGCGACACGCCGCCGACACCACGCGGCAAGCGACAGGTGCGGGCCGGGCTGTCCTACGCGATCGCGAACGATCGAATCTGGACCATCCTTGCGATAGCCACGGTCGTGGGGACGTTTGCGTGGAACTATGGCGTACTCATGCCGGTCTATTCGACCGTTACGTTTTCTGGCGACGCTGCCATGTACGGCATCATGCTCGGAACGGTCGGCGCGGGCTCGTTCATCGGCGCTGTGTCCTCGGCGCGGCGCGAGGTGCGCAACCAGATGCAGATGATCAAGACCGTCGGACTCGTCGCTGTTGCTCTCGGTCTCGTTGCGATCGCTCCCAACATCCCGCTGGCGTTGGTCGCGCTGTTCGCGCTCGGCGCAGCGGGGACGACGGTGATCATCGCTGCGCAGACGAACCTGCAGCTCAGGGTCGAAGACAGCATGATCGGTCGCATCCTCGCCCTCTACAGCATTGCGTTCATCGGAACCAAGCCGATCGGAGGGCTCCTCGGTGGCTGGCTGATGGAGGTGTCCGGACCACGTCTTGCCTTCGCAGCGAGCGGGGTCCTCGTTGCGGCGGTCGCCCTCTGGCTCAGGCTCCATGAAAGGCGATCGAAGCGCGATGCCTTGCAATCGATGGCGATGGCTCCTCGATGATGGGTGGAGCGACCCGGGTTTTTGCAATAGAATATAGAAAACGTCCTGAGGAGTCTCGTGAATACGAATGACCAGCCATCGCTGACCGCGACGTTGGCGAACTGGGCAACATCGGCCACATCGTCTGACCTGCCTGATCGAGTGGTGCACCAGGTACGGCGCATCCTTGTCGACTACCTTGCGGCCGCATTCGCCGGAGCCGATACCGAAGCTGCATCGGTCGTGCGCGGGTATGTCGCTCGCACCGACACGGACCTTGCAGCCACCGCCATCGGCACTGATCTGCGTTTCAGCTCCGCTGGAGCAGCGCTGGTGAACGGAACCGCCGCCCATGCTCTTGATCTGGACGACGGCTACACGCCCGGGGCTTGCCACCCAGGCGCGCCGATCGTGTCGAGCATCCTTGCCGTCGCGGAACGCGACAACAAGCCGTCGGAGGATGTGATTCGCTCGATCGCTCTCGGCTACGAGGTCGCCGTGCGGATAGCGGGGGCGAGTCATCCCTCCCAACGCCGTCGAGGATTTCACAACACGGCCCTGGTCGGGACGATCGGATCGGCCGTCGGAGTGGGCTCGCTACTGGGAGCAGATGGTGCTCAACTGGCGGGCGCTCTCGGCAATGCAGGATCACACGCGGGAGGACTTCTCTCGTTCCTCGACGAAGGCTCCGACATCAAGCGGTATCACGCAGGCAAGGCTGCGAGAGACGGGCTCGTCAGTGCCGAGCTTGCAATGGCAGGACTCCTCGGTCCCTCGAACGTGCTCGAAGGTGACCATGGCTACTTTCATGCCTTCACCGGGGATGAGTTCGACGTCGAGCATCTGGTCGGCGGGCTTGGGGAGACATGGCGGATGCTCCAGACCTATAACAAGCCGTACCCGTGCTGTCGACACGTGCACGGTGCTATCGATGCAGCACTGGCGATCCGAGACATGGATGGTTTCGACGACAGCGACATCAGTTCGGTCCGGGTGGAAACGTTCGCGATCGCGGCCAGCCACGATCAGAAGGACGTGAAGAACACGATGGATGCGCAGATGAGCCTGCCGTACTCGGTGGCTGCTGCCCTCGTCAACGGAGACGTGATCATGGAGTATTTCGGCGACACCGCCCGCGCCGACGAACGAATCATCGCGGTGACGAACGCAACAGAGGTGCGGGTCGATGACGCCTACACGGAGTCGTACCCGGCGAACCGTCCTGCGCGTGTCACGATTCGCTCGGGCGATCGCGAGTTCGTGAACGAGGTGCTCCAGCCGTACGGTGAGCCGGCGAATCCGATGACCGACGCTGACCTGGATGCCAAGTTCCGTGCACTTGTTTCACCGGTCCTCGGCGGCGACCGAACGGATCGGTTGTCGAACGCGGTGTGGAGTTTCGGCGACGGTTCGAACGTGTGGAGTCTTCTTGGGCTGCGTGGGGGTTAGACGATGTGCGCCTGGAGCCCGCCGTCCACCGCGATGTGGAATGCCACGCCGGCGATCCACGAGGAGGCGGGATGACTCCGCCGACCAGGGCCACGATGGCTGACCGAATCGTTGCGATCGAGACGATCCGGCCGCAAGGACATCCGAACCTCATATTCGTCCGGGTCCGGACCGACGAGGGACTGGTGGGCACCGGAGACACCTTCTACGGGGCGAGCTCCGTCGAGGCGTTCGTTCACGACTTCCTCGTTCCCCGGCTGCTGGGGGCCGATCCGGCCCACATCGTCGGGCACTGGGAAGGCGCCGGACCCCGGTCTATCGCGAGGTGGGGTGGACTCGGAGCTGAGCTCCGCGCCTTGTCGGCGATGGATGTCGCGCTGTGGGACATCAAAGGCCAGGCACTTGATGTCCCCATCTACCAACTGCTCGGGGGACTCGCGCATGCCAGTGTGAAGACGTACAACACGTGCGCCGGGTCCGGCTACGGACGCGGCACGCGCCACGACGCCGATCCGCAGGACCAATGGGATGATCTCTGGGCCCAAACTCACGCACCTGGTGACCTCGCCGAATCCCTCCTTGCCGAAGGCATCACGGCGATGAAGATCTGGCCTTTCGACGCGATCGCCAAGGCCAACGGCGGCCGCTCCATCTCGGTGAAAGAACTCGAAGAAGCCGTGCGCCCGATACGGGAGATCCGGAGCGCCGTCGGTCGTGAGATCGACATCATGATCGAAGGGCACGGGTATTGGGATCTCGCGACTGCAAAGAAGATCGCCGCTGCGACCGAGGAATTCGAGCTTGCATGGCTCGAGGATCTGGTGCTCGGGTCGGACATCGATGCCGTGGCCGAGCTCAGCGCGTGGACAAGCACACCAGTGATCGCCAGTGAGATGCTTGTGACCCGAGCGCAATATCGGCAGCTGATGGAGAAGCAGGCCGCAGATCTCGTGATGGTCGATCCGACATGGGTGGGCGGGATCACAGAAACCCGCAAGATCGTCGACCTCGCTGATTGCTTCGGGCGGTCAGTCGCCATGCATGACTGCACGGGCCCGTTCACCCTCTTGGCAGGGCTCCACGTCGCGCTGGCCTCACCGAATGCCATCTACCAGGAAAGCGTTCGCGCCTACCTGCGGTCGTGGTACCCGGACCTGACCGACGGCGAGATCGATGTGGTGGACGGGAGAATCAATCCACCGACGAGACCGGGAATTGGAATGGGTCTCGCATCCGAGGTCGTCGCCGATCGGGGCACGATGCGCCGGGTATCCGAGCTCTAGGGAACACGAAGTGCAGAAAGGCTGACTGTGGAACTTGCGGTACAGGTGACAGGGTCGTATGGCCACGTGCTCTCGATCGCGAGAACAGCGGAGGCCCACGGTTTCGCAGCGGTCGCTCTTGCCGATCACTATCTCACCGGATCCGGTGACGCCGACTACCGCATGCCCGTGTACGACTCGCTGACACAGGCAGCGGCGCTCGGGCGGGATACCGAGCGGATGGAGATCGTGATGCTGGTGAGTCCGATCACGTTCCGACATCCGTCTGTGTATGCCAAGACGATGACCACGATCGACGACCTCTCCGGAGGTCGATTCGTGCCAGGCATCGGTACGGGATGGCATGACGATGAACACGACTACTTCGGCATCCCCTACCCGCCTCGTGCCGAGAGGTTTCTCTTGCTCGAGGACGCCCTCGGGTATCTGCATCGATATATCAACGACCCAGAGCGCGGATACGAGGGCACCCACTTTCGGTTCAGGGGTTTCGACGTCCAGCCGAGGGCACGCGACGATATGCGGATCGTCGTGGGCGGAACGGGACCGCACAAGACGCCGAGTCTCGCCGGTCGGTTCGCTGGAGAGTTCAACATCGCCGTCCACGACCCGGCTGTTGTCGCCCACCGTGTTGCCAAGATGCGAAGCTCGGCGGAAGCGGCGGGACGTGATCCTGACGCGATACGCGTGACGACCGCATATCGGATGATCGGCGGAGATGACCGTGCCGAGATCGACGACTTCCTCGGGGAGTGGGGGTCACAGAAGGGCCTCACGGTCGAGGAGATGCGGGCGTTCGTCGGCGATCGGATTCCGATGCTTACATGGGACGAACATCGTGAACGACTCGCCGACCTCGGCGATCAGGGCTTCGACCGTGCCTACATCAAGGTCGTGGTCAAGAGTGAACGGTCGTTCGATCGCGCGGCGCGGCACCTCGCGGCAATGGCGACGGCATCATGACGGCCGACCAGCCCACCGACACGTCGGTACGTGACACGGTCATATACGGGACGAAGGGGATGGGTCGTGACACGCTGTCATGGATGGACGATGCTGGAGCGGCGGGTTCGGTTCGCGGCTTCATCACGCACGACCCGACCGAGATCGGAACAGAGGTAGCGGGTCTGCCGATCCTGGGAGGTCTCGACTACCCGTTGCGTCACGAGTCAACGAGGGTCGTGCTCGGCGCGGGAAACACACCCAAACGCCTCGCCGCCCTCAAGTTCTATCGCGCACGAGGTGTCGATGTCGTCACGGTGGTCCATCCGTCAGTCGTACTCGGCGCGCGGGTGATCATCGCGGATGGGGCGATCCTCTGTCCCGGTGTCATCGTGTGTACGGACGTCTCCATCGGATCGGGCGTGATCGTCAACTACGGGGCCATCGTGGGTCACGACTGTGTCATCGACGACGGAGCGTTCATCGCACCGGGTGCGAACCTGGCCGGAACCGTCCACGTCGGTTCGGGAGCCCACGTCGGTCTCGGCGCATCAGTGGTACAGAAGCTTGCGATCGGGGAGCGTGCGATGGTCGGTGCTGGGGCGGTCGTTGTCAACGACGTCGCACCTGACTCAACGGTTGTCGGTGTACCGGCACGGCCGCTTGCTGACAAACGTGGCCTCCCGGCGGTCGACCCGATCGCGCTCGACTGACCGTCGTCACGTCGGGTCCCTCCGGCCGTTCCGCCATCCGCGAACCGGTGCGTTCCACCTTCGAGTAGGCGGCCGTCTCCTACGCAACCCGCGAAATCCGACACAGTGCGTCGCGTTCGGTTGACACGGTCGAAACTGGTTGTGTATTCTATTTTATCTTTCAAATCTGTGATAGGAACAGATGTTGGAGTCGAACCGTGGCAGCGATGGGCAGCGTTTGCCCGCATTTGAGGAGACGGAACATGACCGGGAGAAGCAACCTGTGAAGAACAAACGAGAACTGCGCTTGACCGCACGGTGGGTGATGCTCGCTCTCATCGTCGCGATGGTTGCATCAGCGTGTGCGGGCAGCTCGTCGGATGAGACGACGACCACCGCCGGAGGCGGAGGGTCGGAGACGACCACCACGGCTGGATCAGGTGGTGGCGAAGCCACAACGACCACAGCTGGTGGCGAATCGGGCGAGAAGACGACCCTCACCGTGGTCGTCCCCACGGAGCACCAGACGATGGACCCGCAGCACCACCGGAACCGACTGACGCAGATCATGTCGAGAAAGGTCCACGACAATCTCGTGTACCTGGATCCGACTGAGTCCGTGCCGACGTACGAGTGGAAGCTCGCTACCGGTGCCGAAGAAATCGATGACCTGACATGGGATGTCTACCTGCGCGAAGGGATCACGTTCACGGATGGCACGCCGTTCACGAGCGAGTCGGTCCTCTACACATACGAACGTCTCTTCGACCCGGAACTGAATTCCCCGAGGGCAACGATGGGTTCCCAGTCGCTGATCACCGAAATCGAAGCAATCGATGACTACACCGTGCGGTTCCACCTGTCGGAGTCGATCGAGGCCAACTCACAAGGGTTCCCGACAGCGCTCGGCATCTACTCGCAGGAGATGCTGAAGCCTGGGTACTACGACGGAGTTACGCTCGAAGAAGCTGCGACCATGCCGACGCTTGGTACCGGCCCGTGGAAGTTCGTCGAGTGGGAACAAGGTCAGTTCATCCGGTTCGAGGCGAATGAGGACTACTGGGACGGGCCTCCCGCTATCGACGAATTGGTCTTCCGATTCGTACCCGAGGCATCGACGAGAGCAGCCGAGCTGATCGCCGGAAACGTCGATCTCGTGTATCCAGTGGATGCCGACACCATGACCGCGCTCGCCGGACAAGAAGGCATTGACGTGCAGTCGACCCCGGGCAACTCGATGACGATGCTGCAGATGTCCGTCCAGGAGGGTCGTCAGTTCGCTGACCTCGACCTGCGCCGTGGGTTGAACGCGGCGATCGACCGGGAACTCATCGTGGAGAACCTGTTCCGAGGGCTCGCAGTCGTCGAGAATCAGATGTCTCCGACTCCAGCCAATCTGGAAGACGAGGATCAGTCTGGCTACAACCCTGATTTCGAGGGCTACCAGTACGATCCCGAGTTGGCACGCGAATTGCTTGCGCCGGTTACGGATCCCGTGATGCTGTATTCGGCAACCAACAACCTGCTCCAGGCCGAGGTCGTGGCCGAACAGCTGCGGCAAGTCGGTCTGGATGTCGAGGTGATCCCTGTGGATCCGGTAGCGATGAGTGCAGCTATCGATTCAGGTGAGTACGACATCTGGATCCAGGCCTACGGAGGCCTCGACAACATCGGCAACAACTGGGAGACGCACTTCGCGTGTTCCACCAACGAGGCGGGCATCGTCCGGACCGGGTATTGCAACCCGGACCAGGACGCCCGGATGGAAGCAGCGCTCGCACTCGATGACGCGGACAAGTCTGTGATCTACCGTGAGGTCGGTCAGGAACTCAATGAGAACCCGCCGTGGGTTCCGCTGTGGTCGCTGAACGAGATCGCGGCGTACAGAGACTATGTCAAGGGATATGTCATCTCGGGGAACGGCCAGATGAATCTCTGGACCGTGTACTTCGAGGAGTAGCGTCGAGTGAGGGTGGCTCGGCCGTGGCATGATGCCGTGGCCGAGCCGCCCTCGCGTTCAATTGCCGGCTTCTCGAGCACCATCAGAAGGCTCGGGGAGCGGAGAACCCGGATTCGTACGAGATGAAGGCCCTGTCACAGTGATCACCGTTCAGATGGCACAACCCACCAACCAGCCATGCGACCCACTCGGTCAGTGCGGCGTGAGGTCGGTGCGATGAACCCGACGCCTGCAACCGATCGCGGTCGTGCTGTTTCGGCGTCTGCGCCCCTGCTTGAGGTCGAGGACCTGAGCGTTCGGTTCGGGCCGGTGGCAGCCGTGTCATCGATTTCGTTCTCGGTCAACCCGGGCGAAGTCTTCGGCGTGGTCGGGGAATCCGGAGCAGGGAAGTCTGCGACCGCAAAGGCAATAGTGGGGCTCCTTCCCAAGACTGCCCGCGTCAGCGGAAGTGTCCAATTCGAGGGCCGCGAACTCGTCGGCGCCGATGCTGGCCTGCTCCGGACGACGCGAGGTGCGGGAATCGGCTACGTGTTCCAAGATGCTCTGACGGCGCTCGACCCTGTCGTTCGCGTCGGCGACCAGTTGGTCGAGGCACTTCAGGTTCACCAAGACATAGGCAACAAAGCGGCAAGCATCGTCGCGGAGAACCTGCTGGATGAAGTCCAGATCAAGGACCCGGGTCGGGCGATGAAGTCATATCCGCATCAGCTTTCCGGCGGTATGCGCCAGCGGGTTGTGATCGCAGCTGCCTTGATCTCGGATCCCAAGCTGATCATCGCTGATGAGGTCACGTCTGCTCTTGATGTCACGGTCCAGCGGCGTGTTCTCGAGTTGTTGATAGCAGTATGTGCAGATCGTGGGGCTTCGGTCATGATGATCACACACGATCTCGGAGTCGTCGCGCAAACCTGCGACCGTGTTGCTGTGCTCTACGGAGGCTTGGTCGTCGAGCAAGCCGATGTGTTCGAGTTGTTCGACGACCCCCACCACCCGTACACCAGGGCCCTTCTCGAATCGATGCCGCGCATCGGTGAGGATGTCCCGTTCGTCCCCATCCCGGGTTCCTCGATTCAAGTGGTGGGGCGACTGTCCAGTTGTCCGTTCTCCGCTCGATGCGCCTACGTGACTGATGAGTGTCTCTCGAACGTCCCGGATGTCGATCGTCGTGGTGAGCGACAGTTCCGCTGTTTTCATCCTTTGGAGTCAGCCTCATGACCCCGCCATCCGCCGAGTCCACCGACCGAACGGCCGTCGCCGTGGAGAGCGCACCCGCAGCTCTCGAGGTCGTGAATCTCGTCAAGAGTTTCAAGGTGGGATCGGAATCCTTCGGGAGCGCCGAACGAGTGAAGGCTGTCGACGACGTCTCTCTCCGGGTCCCATCAGGATCGACGCTGGGTTTGGTGGGCGAATCCGGTTCAGGCAAGTCCACGGTGGCCAAGCTCATATGTCGACTCATCAAACCCGATTCAGGGTCGGTTCTGGTTCACGGTGTGGACGTCCTTGAGCGGAAACGGGTCCCGAAGGACTACGCCAGACGGGTTCAGATCGTCTTCCAGGATCCCACCGCTTCGTTGAATCCGAGGTGGAAGGTGAAACGCCTCATTGCAGAGGGCATACGAGTCCATGGACTGAGGCAACGCGGTGATGTCCACGATCGAGTCGCCGAGTTGGTCGATCTCGTGGGATTGCCTGCACATTCGCTCGAGCGATACCCGCACGAGTTCTCGGGCGGGCAGAAGCAACGGAT